>NZ_BAAAUT010000083.1:0-22783 GCF_039534085.1 Planomonospora alba | reverse complement strand
TGCTGGCCATCACCCTGGCCGCCGGACTCGTCATCGGCCCCGCCACCGCCCCGCCGCGGCGCCGCATGATCGGCGCGGGGGTCGTCGGGGCGTTCGTCCTCCTCGCCCTCATCAACTTCTGGTATCTGTATCCGGTGCTCACCGCGGAGAACATCCCCTACTCCGAGTGGCATGCCAGGATGCTCTTCCAGAGGTGGATCTGACCGTCCACATACGAGTTGCTTAGAGCCGGTTTCGTAGGGTAGGCGACGTGCGCGATCCACTACGTCACGTTCATCGTCAGGGCAGGCCGTCATACGGCAGACTTCGAGGCATGCCTGCACCGGACGTGGCGGCGCTCCTCCTCGAACTGGAGCGGTCGGACCCCGACTGCGCCGAGGACGCCCGAAGTGCGATCGAGTGGCTGAGCGGCGGCGAGCCGCTGGAGACGATCACCGAGCTCGGCGTGTGCGAGTTCCTCTGGTACACGCTGCCGACCAAGGTCTCCGGCGACCGCCTGGCGACGGCCCGCGCGCTGGGCAGGCTGCTCCGGCTGGGCGGCCTGGAGCGCTACGCGGCGCTGTGCGCCTCCCCCGTCACCGCGCGGATCCTGCGCACCTACGCCCGCTCCGGCGAGGACGCCGGGATCGCGGCCTACCAGGCGGCGCTGCACGAGCGCGGGGTGCTCCCACCGGACGTGCCGGAGCTGCGGTGGAGCTCGATCATGGGCCCGGAGGAGCTGGGCGCCCACGGTGCCTGCTCGGCGGCGCTGGAGCTGGCCATCGTCTCCGGTGAGCTCTCCCCCCGCGCCGCGGGCGAGCGGGAGGCGCTGACCCGCCGCTGGCTGACCACGCCCCGGGCGGAGCTGGGCGGGGACAACTGGCTCCACCGGGTGCAGGGCGAGCGGCTCAACCGCTGGGTGCTGGGCAGGGGCCCGGCCTGGCGCGAGCTGGCCCAGCCCTTCGAGGTCCGCCTGCACGCCCCCATCCCGGTCCCGGCAGGGGAGCACCTGCAGGTGCTCCGGCGGCTGCTGCGCCGGGGCGGGGAGCCGGGCGGGATCCCGCTGCCCCAGCAGGGCGGCGCTCCGGCGTACGGGGAGGGGCCCCGGTCCGGATCCGCCGCGTCCGGCGCCGCGAGGGGGGACCGCGGCGGCGAGCGCGTGCGGGAGCCCTGGAACGGCGGGAGCGTACGGGGAGCCCGAGACGAGGACCTGCTGGCGGCCGCGGGGGAGGCCGCGCGGCGGATGGGCGCGCTGGACCGCGCCGGCCACGCCCTGGTGACCACGGCAGCAGGACGGCGCCTGCTCGACGACGCCGCCCTGCTCTGGGAGAGCGCGGCGGCCGCCCTGCTCGTCCCGGTCCCCCACGAGCCCGACCTCGGGGTGTCCGTGCGGGAGGTGGCGCTCATGCTGCTGGCCGACGGCCTGCCCGCCGACCGCGCGAGCGTGGCCGCCGTGATCGGCTGCGCGGAGGACGAGCATCCCGGGATCGACGCCTCCCTGGCCGAGCTCACCCGGCTGCTGGACGCCTTCGGCCTGCGCGCGGGGGACACGCTCACCTCCGCGGGCCGCGCCGCCGCGCTGACGGCCCTGCGCGGTCACGCCCTCCGCCCCCGGCAGTACGTCAGCATGAGCTGACCGCCACCCACCTCTTTCCGACTATCTGCCCTCATAGAGGGCAGGGGCGGGGCGTGCCCGAACCCACCTCCCGCCACGGCGCTCCACGGTCGGGAACCCCGGCGGACGATCCTCAGCGCACGCGGCCGGACGCCTCGCCGGAACCCCCGTCCGGGGACTCCCCCGGGCCGCTCCCGGCGGAAGCCCCTCCGGCTCCCGGGCCGCCGTCCGCCGTACCGGGGCCGCCGCGTGCCCCCGGTGACACCACCGGCACCGCCGGCGCGTCCCCGCCGCCCGCCGCCGTGCCGACCCCCGACGCCCCCTTCGGGCGGCCCGGCCGCCCGATGCGGGACCACCCGTTCGTGTTCGGCTTCACCGCGGCCCTGGGCGTGCTCACCGCCTGGTGGCTGGTGCAGGCCGTCGCGAGCGCGGGCTCGGTGCTGCTGCTGATCGTGGTCTCGCTCTTCCTCGCCGCCGGGCTGAACCCGGCCGTCGAGGCGCTCCAGCGCCGCAACCTGTCGCGCACCCTGGCGATCACCGTGGTCTTCCTCGGCGTCATCGCGCTGTTCGCCGTCTTCGGCCTGGCGGTGGTGCCCCCGCTGACCGCGCAGTCCGCCGAGTTCGTGGAGAACCTCCCGGGGTACGTGCAGGAGCTGCAGAACCACCCGCTCATCCGCGACCTGGACCGGCGCTTCCAGCTGCTGGAAAGGCTCCAGCAGTACGTCGTCAGCGGCGACTTCGGCAGCCAGATGTTCGGCGGCGTGCTCGGCTTCGGCACGGTCCTGCTCGGCGCGGTGTTCAACTCCGTGACCGTGCTGGTCCTCACGCTCTACTTCCTCGGCTCCCTCACCTCGATCAAGGAGATGGGCTACCGCCTGGTGCCGCGCTCCCGCCGTACCCGGGCCCGCCTGCTCGGCGACGAGATCATCCATCGCATCGGGGGCTACGTCGCCGGGAACCTGATCGTCTCGCTGATCGCCGGGGTGACGACCTTCGTCTTCCTCAGCATCATGCGGGTGCCCTACGCCCTGGCGCTGTCCCTGATCGTGGCGCTGACCGACCTCATCCCACTGGTCGGCGCCTTCATCGGGGCGGGGGTCGCCTCGCTCGTCGGCTTCTTCGTCTCCCCCACGGTGGGCATCGTCTGCGTCGTCTTCTTCACCGTCTACCAGCAGATCGAGAACTACCTGATCGCGCCGAGGGTGATGAAGAGCTCCGTCGACGTCCCGCCGCTGGCCACGATCGTCAGCGCCCTGCTCGGCGGCGCGCTGCTCGGTGTGGTCGGCGCCCTGCTCGGCATCCCGCTGGCCGCCGCCGCGCTGCTCATCGTCCGCGAGGTCGTCCTGCCCCGCCAGGAGCGCCTGTGATCCGGCCCGGCCGGCGCCGTACGGCGGGGCCGTGCCCGCGCGCCGTACCGCGGGGCCGTGCCCGTCCCCGCGGCGGCGCGCCGCGCGGCTACCCGAGGCGGTCGAGGAAGCCGAGCACCCGCTCCGTGAGCAGCGCGGCGGCCCGCTCGTCGTAGGAGGGCAGGCCGCGGTCGGCGAACAGGTGCCGGTCACCGGGGTAGAGGAACAGCTCGGCGTCCGGGACCGTCCCGACGAGGTCCCGGGCCGCGTCGAGGTCGCCCTCCCCGGCGAAGAACCCGTCGGCGTCCATCCCGTGCACCTGGACCGGGACCTCCGGCGGCCAGCCGCCCCCCGGCCCGGTGACCGGGAGGCAGGCGTGGCACAGCAGCGCGCCCTTCGCCCCGGCCCGCGTCCGGGCCAGCGTCTGGGCCGGCAGCACGCCGAGCGAGAAGCCGGCGTAGACCAGCTCGGCGGGCAGGTCCTCGGCGGCGGCCCGGCCGCGCTCGACGATCGCGTCGAACCCCGTCTCCTGGGCGTAGGCGACGCCCTCCTCCAGGTCGTCGAAGACGCGCCCGTCGTACAGATCGGGCACGTGGACCGTGTGACCGGCCCGCCCGAGCCCTTCGGCGAACTCGCGGACGCCGGCCGTCAGCCCGTGCGCGTGGTGGAACAGCAGTACCTCGGCCATGTCGCTCCCTCCGCGGCGCCCGGGCGGCCCCGCCGGGGCGATCATGCCCCACGCCCCCGACATCCTCCGCCGCGCGCCGGCCGCCGCAGGCGGTTCCCCGGGCGTCGCCTGGCGGCTATCGTCCTCATCATGATCACCGGAAGGCTCGCCGAGAACGCCGTGCAGGTCTGGGGCGACGACGGCGCCCGCTGGCTGGCCGCGCTGCCGTCCGCCCTGACGGCCGTGGCACGCGACTGGGACCTGACGGTGGGGGAACCGTACGAGCTGTCCCACCACTACGTCACCCGGGTCGTCTGCGGGGACGGCACGCCGGCCGTGCTCAAGCTGGGCCTGCCGGGCGGGACGCCGCTCGCCGAGGAGGCCGCCGCGCTCGCGGCGTTCGGCGGCCGCGGCGCGGTCCGGCTGCTCCGGGCCGACCCCGTCCGCGGCGCGCTGCTGCTGGAGCGCGCCGACCCCGGCGGGCGCCTGCGCGACCTGGTCCCCGCCAGGGACGCCGAGGCGACCTCGGTGCTGGCCGCCGTCATGCGGCGCCTGCACGTCCCGCCGCCGCCCGGCTGCCCGCTCCCCGACGCGCTTTCGCAGGCCACGGCGTTCGACGACTACGCGGCCGCGCACGGCGGGAACGGGCCGCTCCCGCTGGAGCTGGTCGTGCGCGCGGGCGGGCTGATGCGTGAGCTGTGCGCGTCGGCCACCCGGCGCGTCGTCCTCCACGGCGACCTGCACCACGACAACGTCCTGCGGGCGACGCGCGAGCCCTGGCTGGCGATCGACCCGCACGGCCTGGTCGGGGATCCCGGCTACGATGCCGGCACGCTGCTGTACGACCCGGATCCGGACGACCGCGACGAGGCGCTGACCGCGCTGGTGCCCGCGCGGGTCGAGCGACTGGCCGACGAGCTGGCGATGCCGGTGGACCGCGTGGTGGCGTGGGGTTTCGTCAAGGCGGTCATGTCGGACGTGTGGACGGCCGAGGCGTGGACGCCCGGCGCGGACTGGTCACCGGTCAGCAGGGCCTTCGACGTGGCCCGGCTCCTGCTGCCCCGCCTGACGTGACCCCGGGCCGTGCCGTTCCCGGCGCGGTCCGGGAACGGGGGGGGCACCGGCCCGGGCACCGCCGCGGGGGTCAGGCGACGCGGGACGCCGGCGCGGTCCAGGTGTTGCAGGCGGACGGGGAGGCGCTGTCGAAGCCGCGCTTCAGCCAGGCCATCTGGTTCTTGCTCGTGCCGTGGGTGCGCCCCCCGCCGATCTCCTCGTCACCGTTGTGCCGGGCGCCGTCCAGGAGCTCCTCCCACTGCTCGGTGGTGTACTCCTGCGAGGCCCAGACGCTCGCCAGGAACGCTCCCGACAGGCACTCGGCCTGCAGTTCCAGGCGGCGCAGCTGCTCCAGGGCCTGCGCCTCGGTTCGGACCTTCAGCCGCCGGAAGGAGCCCATGATGCCGGTGACGTTCTGCACGTGGTGGGCGTACTCGTGCGCGAGTGTGTGGAGGATGTCCGGGTCGTCCGGCTTCTGGATGGAGTAGTCGTCGATCATGACGGTCATCTCCCGCTTGTCGATGCAGTACAGGCCGACGACGTAGTCGGCCCAGTCCGACCCGCACGCGCGGGTGGGCCCGGTGATGAACCGGACCGACGGCTTCTCGAACGGCAGGCGGGCCTTCTTCACCTGCGCGGACTACGAGGCGTTCATGCAGCCCAGCATCGCGTTCAGGTGCTTCTTGGCTGCGCCGACGCTGGCGAAGTCGTCCGGGTGGCGGCCGCAGGGCACCGTCAGCTTGCCGGTGCGGTACAGCGGGTTGTGGGTCAGCGCCTTGGCGCCGGTGGGAACCGGCGCGGCGGCGGTGCCTGCGTGGGCGGTGCCGGTGAGCAGCAGGCCGGCCGCGGCCCCGACGAGCAGGGCGATACGAGGGGTACGCATGAGATCGAACCCTACAGAAGCGATATTACGGACCGACAGGCGTTTACCCCTCGGTGCTCCCGCCGCTTCCCGGCGCCCGCCGCCCAGAGTGCCACGGCGATGTAGAGGACCTGCTCGGGGATGCGCTGCCACAGCGGCGACGCCGCCTCTCCCGCGAGGGTCACCCCGGCCAGCGCGGCGTGGACGTTGGCCGGGAGCATGAGCGCGAACAGCAACGCCAGGCAGATCCCGGCCGCCCGCCGGGCGGCCGGGATCACGAGGCCCACCGCCCCGGCCAGTTCCAGGACGCCGGTCAGGTAGACCACGAGGGCGGGGAACGGGACGAACGGCGGGACCATGGCCACCATGTCGGCGAGGTTCGGCATGAACGTCACGCTTGACGGGACGAAATGGGCACTGGCCGTCATCACGAGCATGACGGCCAGGCCGTGCGCGGCGCTGACCCGCCAGGCGGCGAAGCGGGCCAGGCCGGGCAGCGCGCCCAGCAGGCGGAAGCACAGGGTCGCCACGGCGAGAACGATCACGGTCACAGGAATCGACCTCCTTCGGATAGTCACACTATCCAATCTTGGATAGTGTAGCTATCCGAAAATGCGCGGGTGCGTCAGGTCCAGGTCGCCGCGTCCGGGTCGATGCCCCGGGCTCGGGCGTTGGCGTCGATGATGTCCCTGAGCCAGACGGTCAGGCCCGGCTCGATCGCGTCGTAGTAGGCCGTGAAGCCGGGATCGGCGGCCTGCTTCCTTCCCAGGCAGACATGCATCGAAAGGGTGCAGTCGAAGTACGCGCCGATGGAGGCCCGGTGCCGTTCCGCCAGAGCGTCGGCTTCGGCGCTGCCCGGCCTGACGCCGGCGCGCTTGGCCGCCGCCAGGTCGTCCTCGAGCCTTGCGATGCCGTCGGCGATCCGCCGCCAGTCCTCGGGAGTCCTGCCCGCGGCGCGCTCGGCGTACTGCGCCCACTGAGCCGTGTCGCCCCACCGGTCGCGTGCGCCCGCGATCCGTGAGGGCTCCCAGCGCTGCCCGAAGATCGCGACCTGTTCCTCCGCGGACAGCAGGATGCCGGAGCTCGCGGCCTCGATCATGCGGTCGACCGCGTCGACCATCGCCTGCAGCCGGGAGATGCGGTCGAGGAGCTGGGCGCGCTGCTGTCTCAGCGGCCCGGTCATGTCGACCGCCGGAGCATCGAGCAGCTCGCCGATGTCGTCGAGGGACAGACCGAGCTCGCGGTAGATGAGCACCCGGTGGATGCGTGCGATGTCGGCCGCGGAGTAGAGCCGGTAACCGCCGGAGGTCCGCCCGGACGGGCGGACGAGCCCGATCGCGTCCCAGTGATGGAGGGTGCGGATGGTGACGTTCACGTGCGCCGCCGCGGCTCCGACGGTCAGCCCGCCCGGCCCCGCGGCATCGTCCATCGCGGTGCCGGTCACGCCGTCAAGTCTGACATACGGCCCGATCTGCACGTTTCATCCCTTGGGGAGAGTGAAGTTGTTCGCCTCCAGGTAGCGCGCCTCGGCGCTGTCGAGGTCGAGGGGGCGGGCGGCGGTCATGACCACGCGAGCGTTCTCCGGCGTGATGACCTCCAGTTCCACGGTGTTCCACGGCATCTGCCGCGGTCCTGCGGTGCACCCGGGAACGAGCGCGGTGCACGCCTGCGCGATCTCGTCGACCTGGCTCAGCACGCAACTGAAGCCGATGCTCACCGTCGAGGGGGCCGGCAGGCCGTCGGTCGGGACGAGCAGAGCGTCCTGGAACGCCCACCGCCGAAGGTGCGTGACCTGACCCGGGACCGTGAACAGGTCGATGAAACCGAGCCCGCGGGTCCAGAACTCCACGGACGCGGCCAGGTCCGGTGTCGGCACGGTGACGAACATCGGCATGCCGTAGATGCCCCGGTAGATCTCAGGCGGCGTCGCATCCGGCCCGGGCGGAGGGACGGGGCTGATCTCGAATGCCTCGTAATAGTCGGCCATGCGTGCATCGTGGTGCCTGACGCAGCGTCAGGGTCAAATCCGGATCAGCACGCGCGCCGGGCCGCACGGGTCTCACCTGCACCCGAGGTCGCAGGCCGTGCAGGCCGTACGGCTCCGCCGCGGTCCCGGCTCAGCACGCGGGTCGCGCATCCGCGCGGTCGCCGTCACCGTCTCCGGTCACGGCGACCGGCGGCCGCGTCAGGGCCGGTTCTCCTTTCCGTCCAGCCAGAGCGTGTCGGACTCGTCGCGGTGGGAGCCGGAGCTTCCGACGTGCTTGGCGTCGATCTTCGGCCCCTTCTTGATCACATGCACCAGCGCCATCGCGTGTCCGCGCCCGAGGCCGTAGTCCTGCTTCAGCCAGTCGATGATCACGCCCGCTTTCGTGGAGGGATCGTCGAACCCGCGGTCCTTCGCCAGCGCGATGAACTCACGCGGGGTCAGACCGGTCTTGTCCTCGATGTTGTCCAAGTACGCCTGGAATGACATGCGTCTCTCCGTTCTTCGCGGACCGCCGGTCCACGGTGCCCCGCCCGCACGGTCCCGCATGAGCGGACCCGCCGGCCGATCCCGTTCCGGTCGTCCATCGCCGCCGTCGATCCACGTCGCCGGCGCGCGGTGTCCCCTTACATTTCCGGGAGTAAACGATCCCGCATGGCAACGACCTGAATCAATGCGCGATCAGCGAAGCGGCGTTCAACCGGACCCAACGACGGGAGCCGTGATGCCCGAAAACGGGACGCGGTGGCACGACACCGTCTCCCGGCTGCTCGACGGCTTGCCCGCTGCCCGGCCCGGCTGCGGGAGAGCACCGTCCCCTGAGTTCAGGCTCGCGGGCCGAACCCGATCGCGGGCAGGATCGCCTGATCGACGATCGCCGCGAGGTCCTCGTCGGTGGGCGGCGTCCCGGTGTCGATCAGGCGCTTGGTGACGAGGGCTTCACCGATGTCGGCCACGACGGGGGTGAGCAGCTCGGCGGGGAAACGATCCCGGTCGGCGTAGTGCTGCAGCACGGTGCGGGTGAACGTGCCGCCCCGATTGGCGAAGACCCGTTCGAAGAGCGTCTCGGACATCAGTGCGGCGCTCTTCGGGTCGGTGAGGATGGCGGCGACCGCGCGGCCCGCCGGGCTGAGAGCCCACTCGACCATGAGGCGCAGGGCGTCGATGAGGTCGCCTCGCAGGTCGTCGGCGCCGGGGTTCGGCTCCTCGACCGGGTGCTGGTGGTAGAGCGCGTCGAGGAGCACCTCCACCGGATCCGACCAGCGGCGGTACAGCGTGGTGCGGGGCGTGGCCGCACGGCGGCCGATGCCCTCCATGGTCAGCCGTCCCACGCCGACCTCCACCACCTCCTCCAGCACGGCGTCGTGAATGGCCTTGATCAGTTCTTCGCCGCGCCGGCGCGGTCTGACGCCGTGGTCGCCCATCACCACCCCTTGCCTAGATACGCATATGTAGCTTACCTTGAAGATTAGCTACATTCATGTATCTAATTCTGAGGGGACAGCCATGTCCATCGCCCCACCGGCTCCCAGGCACGGAGCCACCCCCGCCACCCAGCGCGCGCTCGCGCCCGATCTCGCGCGGGGACTGATGCTGCTGCTCATCGCGTTGGCGCACGCGCACATGTACCTGTCAGGCCACGAGGTGGGCTTCCGCGGCTACGCCCTCGACGGGGGAGCCCTCGACCGTCTGGTCGCCGGCGCGCAGATCCTCCTGGTGGACGGGCGCGCGCTGCCGATGTTCGCCGCCCTGTTCGGCTACGGTCTGGTGCAGCTCACCAACCGGCAGCTCGCCGCGGGCGGGAACTGGCCTCAGGTGCGCACGGTGCTACGCCGCCGGAGCCTCTGGCTGCTGGCGTTCGGGTTCTGCCACGCGTCGCTGCTGTTCTTCGGTGACATCCTCGGGACGTACGGGCTGGTCGGGCTCGTACTCGCCGGGTTCATACGGCGCGAGGACGCGGCCGTGCTGCGGGCCGCCGCCGTCGGGCTCGTGCTGCACGTCGTGGTGTTGTCCGCATTCGGACTGCTCACCGTCTCCGCACCGAAGGGTGACACGCCCGCCGCCATGGCGGACCCGATCGAGGCGACGGTGATGCGGCTGATCGGATGGTCCGGGATGACGCCCACCTACTTCGCCGTCAGCGTGGTGCCGGCCTTCCTGTTCGGGATCTGGGCGGCCCGCCGCCGCGTACTGGAGGACCCGGTGCCGCACCGGAGCCTGCTGTCGCGCGTCGCGGTCGTGGGCACAGGGCTGTCCATCGCCGGAGGGATGCCGTTGATGCTGATCGACACCCGGATCTGGACACCGTCGGACATGCCTGCCGTGACCGCGTACGCCCTGCACAGCGTGACGGGCATCGCCGGCGGGCTCGCGTACGCGGCGATCATCGGGCTCACCGTCGGCCGGATGCGGCACGGACGTCCCGGTCCGGCCGTCAGGGCTCTCGCCGCATGCGGCCAGTGGTCGCTGACCTGCTATCTCCTCCAGTCGGTGGTCTTCGTGGCGGTGTTCGCACCGTACGCAGGAGGGCTCGCCACGCGTGTCGGCGACGCCGCGGCGTCCGGCATCGCCGTGGTGACCTGGTCGGCCACCGTGGTGCTCGCCGCGCTGCTGGCCCCCGGCGGACGGAGGGGACCGGCCGAGGCCGCCCTGCGGTGGTTGACGTACGGACGCCGCTGATCATCCGTACTTCGCGTGCCGCGCCCCGGCCCCGCGGCCCGGCCGGACTCCACCTCACCGACGCGGAAGGCCGCTCCCGATCCCCCGGGAGCGGCCTTCCGGCCTGGGCGGAGATGAGGGGATCCGAACCCCTGGCCCCTTCGGTGCCAAGCCATTTCACCGGAGCCCTGTCCTTGGTCTCTGCGCTGGCCGGCTGCGGGGGCGGTCCATCGCGCCACGGCATGCGCGATCCGGCCTCCCGGGCCGGCGATGCGGAACGGTTCCTGGCCGCCGGACGCCTCAGCGTGGAACCGCATGGCCTCTGCGGCGCCGTCCACCATGAGGTGCGGAGCAGCGGCGTATCGGTAGCGCTCGGGAACAGACGTCATCACGGTGATCCTTTCGAGAGGTGCCTGCCGACGAAGACCGTGGAACCTCGACTATGGCTGCGGCCGATTCGAGGATTCCGGCGTTCTTCCAGGTCCGTGATGTGACAACCAGGCAATTGACCTCAACTTTGCTTGAGCTCCTAGCGTGGTCTGCGATTCCGATCCGGACGCCCAGGAGGATCATGTTGCGGATCAGCACCACCTTGCCCGTGACACGGGCCGGCGTGCCTGACATCGCGATGGCACGGCGCCTTGAAGACCTTGGCTACGACTCGGTCAGCATGGCCGATCTCATCGTCGGAGACGGGACGCCGGGCTTTGACGCCATGCTTGTTCTGGCGGCCGCCGCAGCGGTGACCGACGAGATCGGACTGGAGTTCGGCGTGCTCAGCCTCCCGCTGCGCCCGACCGCTTGGATCGCTGCGCAGATACAGACGCTTCAGCACCTGTCAGGCAACCGGGTCACCCTGGGCGTCGGGATCGGGGGCTTCCCCGGCTCGCCGTTCTGGCGTGCGGTCGGAGCGCCGCTTCAGGGGCGGGGGCGCCGGGCCGACGAAGCGCTGCAAGCGTTGCCCGCCCTCATTCGTGGTGAGGCGACCAAGCAGGGTGAGGAGGAGGTCACCCTCGGCCCCGCCGCTCCGGTCCCGCCCATCTTCATCGGCGGGAACTCCGAGGCAGCGATGCGCCGTGCCGTCCGTCATGGTGACGGCTGGGTGCCCTCCTTGATCAGCCCCGCGGCTCTGGCCAAGAAGGTGCTACGACTACGCGAGATCGCCCATGAGCTCGGACGACCGGTCCCGTCGATCGCCGTGGGAGGGCATGCGATCCTCGTCGACGACGCGGCTGCCGTCGAGTCCTTCACCCGCATGCTGGTGGACGTGCACGGCATGGCACCGGAGGAAGCGAAAGCCGTACCGGTCACCGGTAACCCTGCGCAGGTGGCGGAACGCCTCCACGCCTACTCGGAGGCCGGTGCCGACATGGTCGGGCTCAGCCTCGACGGCGGCGACTGGATTCGGCAGGCGGAGGCGCTCGCAGAGGCCAGAGCGCAGCTGAGCCGTGTCCGGGCGCCTGAAGCAGACAGCCGTTGAGCCACCGTTCGGGTCATCGGCGTCCGACACCGTCCCGGCCGAGGGCTTCGCCATGTCCACCAGGCGATCCACCGCGCCCGCCGGCTTTCCGCTGACTCGGCTCCCCCGTCCCGGAACGGCGGGCGACCGCCGCCGGGTCTCCTGAAGGCCCTGCGCCCGGTCATCGCAGGCGTTCCAGGAGAACCACGGGGATCTCACGGGTGGTCCGCGCCTGGTAGGCCGCGTACTCCGGCCTGGCCGACACCATCAGGCGCCATAGAGGCGGACGCTCCGCGGCCCCGGCCGGACGCGCTCGTGCGGTGAAGGCCTCCGTACCGACCTGCACGGTGACGCACGGGTCGGCGAGCAGGTTCAGATACCAGGCCGGATGGCGGTCCGCGCCGCGGTCGGAGGCCACCAGGACGTAGCGGTCGCCGTCGAGCCCGTAGACCAGCGCGGTGCGGCGCGGTTCGCCGGTTCTCCGGCCCCGCGTCGTCAGCAGCAGATCGTTCACGCCTGGCCGCGGACGGCCACCGGTCTCCTGGAAACGACGGATGTGCTCGGCGACCCAGGGGTTCGGACTGTCGTGGACTCCGGGCATCACGCCTCCCGGATGCTGACGGCGGCGCGGTGGTGGCGAGGGGTCTCGATCTCGTCGAGCAGCGCCACCGCGAAGTCCGCGTACGTGATCCTGCTGGCCGGGTCCGCGTGGTCGGCGACCCGGTACCGGCCGGTGCGCGTGCCGGCACGGTCGAAGTCGCCTGCCGGTGCGACATATGCCCAGTCGAGGTCGCAGCCCCGGAGCACGGCGAGCCCCGCCGCATGGCCGAGGTGGAAGGCGCGGTACTCGCCGGGGTAACCGGGCTCGTCCATCAGGGGGACGCCCGACGCACCGGGCATGATCGATGCCAGGCCGACCACCACCAGCCGGCGCACGCCCGCCTGCGCCAGACCGGTGGCCAGGGCGCGGGCCGACGCGGTGAAGAACTCGTGAGGCGGCACGGACAGGTCCGCCGCGGCGCTGACGGCCGCGTCATGGCCCGCGGCCGCATGCGCGACGCTCGTCTCATCCGTGACGTCACCCGCCACCATGCGCATGCCGGCCAGATCGCTGTGGCCCGCGGGGTCGCGCACCACGGCGGTGACCCGGTGCCCGCGCCGGCGCGCCTCGGCGACGGCCTGCCCACCGGCTCTGCCGCCCGCGCCGAAGACCACGACGTCCATGGTGAACCGCCTTCCGCCGAGGCCGGGTCCCGTCCGCCCGGCCGCTTCGCGGACGCTACCGAGGGCTGCGGTTACCACGGGGATACCGGCTACCGTGAGGTCATGAGGGAACCTCTGCCCGCTGACATGTTCGACGAGCTGTGCCCGTCCTCGCTCAATCCGATCCGGTTCGGCGACAAGTGGGCGGCGCTCGTCATCCGCTGCCTCGAGCACGGGCCGCGCCGGTTCTCCGAGCTGCGGGTGCCGCTGAGCCGCGTCACCCCCAAGGTCCTCACACAGTCGCTGCGCTCCCTGGAGCGGGACGGCCTGATCGAGCGCACCGTCCACGCCGGCGCCACCCCGCACGTCGAGTACGAGCTGACCCCGCTCGGCCGCAGCATGCTCGGGCCGATGGCGGTCGCCTGCGCCTGGGCGCAGGAGCACTGGGACGAGCTGCTCGACGCCCGCGAGGCGTACGACGACGGTGTCCGCCTCGGCCGCGCCGACTGACACGGTGTGCCGCGGCCCGCAGGTGCCCGCCTCCGGCTGGGCCGTCCTGCGGCGGCCCGCTACGGTCGCAGGCATGACGACACAGGACTCCCCCACGGCGCCGCTCGATCCGTACGCCGCGTCGCTGGGACGCAAGTGGATGGCCGCCGGCGCGCTGCTGCGCGATGCGGCGGGCGCGGTGCTGTTGGTCGACCCGGTCTACAAGCCGCAGTGGGACGTGCCCGGTGGCGTCGTCGAACCCGGCGAGTCCCCCACCGCGGCGTGCCGCCGGGAACTGGCCGAGGAACTCGGCCTGGACCGGCCGGTCGGACGTCTGCTGGCGGCGGACTGGATCCCGCCGCGGCCCGGCTGGCCGGACGGGATGATCTTCCTGTACGACGGCGGCGTCCTGACCGCCGGTGAGATCGCCGCGCTCCGGCTCCCCGCCGACGAGCTGGCCCGCTGGATGTTCGCCGACCCGGACCAGGTGCCCTCGCTGGTACCGGCCGCGCTGGCCCGGCGCGTCGCCGCGGCACTGCGGGCGGCGGCCGACGGCACGACGGCGTGCCTGGACGACGGCCATCCGGCTCGCTGACCGGCCGGCGCGGCGAACACTGCCGATTCCGACTCGATCGTGACCCGGCTGTTCCACGCGGAACCACGGGGCCGGTCTTCAGCCGGAACCGGCACACGCGGGCCCGGCGACGACCGAGCGGCTCCTGCGCTCTTCCCGACCGGCCGGTCGGCCCGTACGCTACGGCGGTGACCGGCTCGGACACCACACGCCTGATCGTGCTGCGCGGCAACTCCGCCTCGGGCAAGTCCACCGTCGCCGCGCGCCTGCGCGCGCACCACGGGCGCGGCCTGGCGGTGGTGGGCCAGGACGTCATCCGCCGCGACATCCTCAAGGAGCCCGACGTCCCCGGGGCGGCCAACATCGGGCTGATCGACGCGGTGGCCCGCTACGCGCTGGACGCCGGTTACCACGTCGTCGTCGAAGGCATCCTGTACGCCGACCGCTACGGCCCGATGCTGACGGCTCTGGGCGCCGACCATCGCGGCATGAGCCGCTACTACTACTTCGACGTGCCGTTCGCCGAGACCCTGCGCCGGCACGCCACCAAGCCCGCCGTCGGCGCCTACGGCGAAGAGGAGATGCGCCGCTGGTACCGGCCGCGGGACCTGCTCGACGGCGGACGCGAGGAGATCATCGGTCCCGGCAGCCCGCTGGAGGAGACCGTCCGACGGATCCTGGCCGACGCCCGCCTGCACCGCTGATCCTCACGCCGTACGGCGATCCGTGGCCGCCGCCTCACGGACGCCTGCGGGGGCAGCGCGTGCGCCGCCGGGCGGCACCGTACCGCTGTGAGGACCCGCAGGCCGTCTCGTGGCAGAGGCCGAGGCATGTCGTCCACCCGACGGCACCGCAGTTCCCCAAGCCGTTGGCGCACCTGCCCGTCGTCATGCGGGAGGTCCTCATCCGGGCCGTTGCGCAGGCGGTCCCGTGCGGAAGGTTCGGCACCCACCATGCCACG
Source organism: Planomonospora alba (assembly GCF_039534085.1). NCBI lineage: Bacteria > Bacillati > Actinomycetota > Actinomycetes > Streptosporangiales > Streptosporangiaceae > Planomonospora > Planomonospora alba. The sequence continues at coordinate 7,933 of NZ_BAAAUT010000083.1, read as the reverse complement.
TCGTCCCAGGCGAGATCACCATCGGTGACGCCCGCTCCGGTCAGCGGATGCCGACACGCCTCCGGCCCTCGCACCGGCTCCGGTCTCAGAAGAAGTCGGCCCCCTGGACGTACTCCATCGCCTCGGTGAACACCGGGTCACTCAGGCGGCGCTCCAGTTCCTCGGGGGAGACGTCCTCGATGTGAGTCTGGATCCACCACAGATTGCCGAACGGATCCCTGACCCGACCGACACGGTCACCGAAGAACAGGTGCGTGACCTCGGTGACCGACGTACCACCCGCCTCGACGGCCTGACGGTGGACGGCATCGGCGTCGGGGACGTACAGGCGCAGGAAGGCCGGCGTCCGCGGCCAGTCGGGCTTCGCGTCGAACATCATCACCACCGCGTCCCCGATCCGCACCTCCGCGTGGCCGATGCGGCCCTCGCCGTCGGTCACACGCGCCAGTTCCACGGCGTCGAACGCGTTCCCGAGGTAGTCGATCAAACCGGCGGTGTCGCGGGAGATGATCCACGGCGTCACGGTGGTGTAGCCCTCGGGCATGAACACGGCAGTCAAGGTTCCTCCGGGAGTGCGAAGTCGTGGGGAGGACACTATTTCCGAAGTAGGTCAGGACCTGTCCCAGATGAGAGGGCATTCTTGGATCCATGAGCGACTCCCGTCTCCTCCGTCTGCTGTCTCTGCTGCAGACCCCGCGCGAGTGGCCCGGCAGCGAGTTGGCCGGGCGCCTGGGAGTCAGCCGCCGTACCGTCCGACGCGACATCGAGCGCCTGCGCACCCTCGGCTACCCGGTTGAAGCCACCATGGGAGCCGCCGGCGGCTACCGGCTGGTCGCGGGCACCGCGATGCCACCGCTGCTGCTGGACGACGAGGAGGCCGTGGCCATCACCATCGGCCTGTCGACCGCGACCCGGCATCCGGTGCGGGGGATCGAGGAAGCGTCGGTGCGCGCCCTGGCCAAGCTGGAGCAGGTGCTGCCGGTCCGGCTGCGCCACCGGGTCAGGTCTTTGGGCGGCGCCACCGTCCCGCTCCCCGGCGCCCCGGTGCCCGAGGTCGATCCGGCGCAGCTCACGACCTTGGCCACAGCCGCGGCCAACCGGGAACGGGTGCGGTTCACCTACCGGGCCCATGACGGATCCGCCGGCACCCGCCTGGTCGATCCGCACCGTCTCGTTGCGACCGAGCGGAAGTGGTATCTGCTCGGGCACGACCGTGACCGCGACGACTGGCGGATCTTCCGTATCGACCGCATCACCGGGTTGCACGCCACCGGCGCCAGGATCGCGCCGCGCGATCTTCCCTCCGAAGACGCCGCCGCGTACGTGGCCGAGAAGCTCTACTCGCTCGCGTCCACCTATGAGGCGATCGTCACCCTCCATGCGCCCGTGACCGAGGCGATCACGAGCCTGGGCGAGGTCACCCGGATCGGCGAGGGGGCGTGCCGGGTGCGCATGCACTCCGACACCCTGGACTGGCTCGCCTTCCGGCTGCTGACGCTGGGCTGCGAGTTCCAGGTGCACGGGCCGCCGGAGCTGAACGGGCACCTGCTGGCGCTCGCCGGCCGTCTGACCCGGGCGGCGATCCCGTAGCCGGAGACACCGGCAAGCACCTCGACGGCCTTTCGGAACCTCTTCGGGATGGCGCGGGAACTCCGTGGCGAGGGCCGGCGGTGGACTCGCAGCCGCCGTCGGGGACGGGCCCTCCCCCGCCGGTGCCGTCAGCTGCCGCGACGGTGACGTCTGCCGCCCTCGGCCGCCCTCCTGTGCCAGCGGGTCCGCTGATTTTCCGCTGACTCCGCCCAGCCCTCGCCGGCCGCCACGGACATGACCGACCGGGAGCACCCTTCTCTCGTTGACCGGCTGCGGCCCCGATCTGTCGGTCCCGTCCGCCATGATCGGCATTCCCGTATCCCATGTGTCCCCAAGGAGTGCCATGGTCGTCGACGACGGATCCGGGTGGCTCGGCGCCGGCTGGAACGACTGGGCGAACCTCGGCCTGATCCGCGCCCTGCTCGACGCGGGCGCCGACCCCAACACAGGCGTGTACCTCCATGTACGGCCGTTGCACGCGGCGGCCGGGCACGGCTCACCCGAGGTGGTCGCGGAACTGGCCCGGCGCGTCGACGACGTCGACGCGGAGTACGAAGGCCGTACCGAGCTCTGGGAGGCCGTCTTCAACAACCGTCCCGACAACGCCCGCGCGCTGGTCGCCGCCGGAGCCGACCCGTGGCGGCCGATGATGAACGGCTGGCCCCCCCGGACGGCTCAGCCTGGCCTCCCCCGCCCCTCGCCTGTTCCCTCTCCCCGACGGCGAAACCGGCCTGTCCACCACCGAGGCCGCCGCCATGACCGAGGCCAGGCACCTGATCACCACGTTGGGACGCCTGGAGCACGACGGCTTCAGCCTCGCCTGCGTGGCCGGCATAACCGCGGCCGAGGCGGCACGGCGGCTGAAGGCCGTACCGGCCGATGACGACGAGGTCGAGGAGCTCATGGAGGACGCCTGGGCGGATGAGGACGGCAGCCTGGCCGTCGTCGGCGTCACGGACGTGCCCGGCGGATGCGTCGTCTTCCAGCCGTGGGCGTACACCGCGTCCAACTCCGACGTCATCGAGCGCCTGTCGGTCGGCACCGTCTGCCACGGGATGTACGCCAACCCCAAGAGCGGCAACCAGGGAGCCGTCGCCCGCGACGGCGTCATCGAGGAATGGGACACCCACCCCGGCGGTGGCAGCGTCTCCGCCGACGAGCCCGCCGAGGAGATCCTCGCCGGCTACCTCTACCACCACCAAGCCGTGGCCTACTGCTTCACCGGCGCGAGCCTGCGACCGGCCGATGCCCGATCGATCACCGACCGGCCTGACAGGTGGCTGAGGCTACCCGAGCTGGACTGATGGAGCTGACCAGCGACATAGGCGAGAAGGCCAGGCTCCATGATCTGGAACCGGCCTTCTGACCTGGTGGGGTCTTCACGGGTGGATGTGGGCTGGGTGGGTCGCAGCCTGGAAGATCGCTTCCCGGGATTGAGGTGATCGTTTCCCAGGAAACCTGCACGGCGTTGTCTTCACCGAGACCGCTGAGATCCCGCGCGCAGCCCATCCATGACTGACCACGGAGATGCTCAGGGCACCCGGATGACCGTCTTGCCGGGGCTGCGGGTCTTGGTTCTGAACGCCTCGCGGGTCTCGGCCAGGGGGCGGACCTGACCGATCACCGGCTCCAGCCGGCCGTCCCTGACCCGCTGCGCCAGCTCGGCGAGCTGGCCGCGGTCGGGCTCGACGACGAAGAAGACGGCTCTGCCGTTCTCGGGCAGCACCTTCGGCGGCGCCGAGATCGTCACCAGCGTGCCGCCGGCCCTGACCAGCGCCGCCGACCGGTCGAGCACGTCGCCGCCGATCGCGTCGAGCACCAGGTCCACCTCCCCTCCGAAGGGCTCGCCTGCCAGGTCGACGAAGGCGTCGGCCCCCAGCCGCAGTGCCAGATCCCGGTCACCGGCGCGGCCCGTGCCGATGACGCGCGCCCCGGCCTCGCGGGCAAGCTGGACGGCGAGCGAGCCGACGCCACCGGCCGCGCCGTGGATCAGGACCGTCTGCCCGATCTCCAACCGGCCATGGACGAACAGTGCCTGCCAGGCGGTGAGACCGGCCACGGGCAGCGCGGCCGCCCGGACGTGGTCGACGGAGGCGGGCAGCGGCGCCAGGTTGCGGGCCTCGACGGCGACGTACTCGGCGAGTGCGCCGTCGCGGGTCCAGTCGGTGAGGCCGAAGACGCGCTGGCCGAAGGTCAGGCCCGTGGTGCCCAGGCCGAGCCCGGCCACCTCGCCCGAGACCTCGTGGCCGGGGATGACCGGTGCGCGGTCGCGGCCGGCCCGGTCGGCCCAAGTGCCCGGCCAGCCCAGCTCGCCCGGGGTGAACCCGGCCGCGTGCACCTTGACGATGACGTCGTTCTCGGCGGCGTGCGGGTACGGGACATCCTCCAGGACGAGCCCGTCGACCCCGGCCTGCGGGCTGTGGGCGCGGATGGCTTTCATGCGAGTTCCTTTCCCAGGCCGCGAGCGGGCATCAGTTCTTACGGACGAGCGGCGGCAGCAGCGCCATCGCCGCCAGGGCGAGGGCCAGGTTGCCGGCCAGCGTGACGGTGAAGGCGCCGGTGTAAGCGTCCGGCGCGGCGGTGGTGCCGTGCGCCCCGCCGAGTGCGGCGAAGAACAGCAGGCCGAGCACGGTGACGCCGAGCGACATGCCCACCTGTCCCGCGGTCTCCAGCACACCACCCGCCGAGCCGGCGTTCCTGGCGGGCACGCCGGCCAGGACGGTTCCGACCAGCGGGCTGACACCCAGGCCCTCACCGAAGCCGATCACGGCCAGCGCGGGCACCAGGATCCAGCCGGTCATCCCCGGCCCGGCGACCCAGGCGGTGATCAGCAGCGCCAGCGTGCCCGCCGCGTTGATCGCGTATCCCAGGGTGAGCACGTGGTGGCCGTACCGGCCCTGCAGCCGCGGTGCCAGCAGCGAGGCCAGCGAGAAGGTCACCGCGAGCGGGACGAAGGTGAGCCCGGCGGCCAGCGGGGAATAGCCCATGCCGTTCTGCAACTGCAGGGTGAGCACGAAGAACAGGCCCGCGTTGCCGGCGAAGAACGCCACCGCGATCGCGTTGCCGGCTGCGAACGTCCGCAGCCTGAACAGTGCCGGGTCGATCAGCGGGCTGCCGCCGCGCGCGGCCAGGCGGCGCTCCCAGACCAGGAACGCGACGGCGGCGGGCACGGCGGCGGTCAGCGAGAGCCACGTCCAGGCCGGCCAGCCGGCTTGCTGGCCCAGCGTGAGCGGGACGGACAGCAGCAGCAGCGCGGAGCTGAGCAGGCCGACGCCGATCAGGTCCAGGCCGGAGCCGTGCCCGTCGGCGTCTTCGGCGGTGCGCCCGGCCGGCAGGGTGCGGGCGGCGCCGATCAGGGTGAGCAGTCCGAGCGGCACGTTCACCAGGAACACGTTGCGCCAGCCGAACCCGAACAGGTCGAGGTGGGTCAGCAGCCCGCCGATTGCCTGCCCGACGATGGAGGCCAGCCCGATCGTGGCGCCGAAGACGGCGAACGCCGTGGCCCGCGCGCGGCCGACGAACACGATCTGCAGCACCGCCAGCACCTGCGGATAGAACAGCGCCGCTCCCACGGCCTGCGCCGCCCGGAAGGCGATCAACGTCACCGGATCGCCGGCGAGCCCGGCGGCCAGCGAGGCCAGCGTGAAGACCACCGTCCCGATCAGGAACAGTCGCCGCGCGCCGAACAGGTCGCCGAGCCGACCGCCGGTGACCAGCAGCAGCCCGTACACCAGCACGTAACCGCTCACGGCCAGCTCGACCTGGGCGAACGAGGCGTTCAGCTCGGTGCGGATGGAGGGCACCGCCACGTTCACGATGAACGAGTCCATGATCGACATGAACGTGCCCGCCATGGCCACCAGCAGCGTCCACAACTGCCGCCCGCAGATCCACCCGTCCCACCGCGTGGCCCTGGTCACCGGAGATTCGATCACTGCCGTCATCGCAGTCTCACACTCCATTCCCGTCGTTTCCTGACACCCCCAACCCTGGTCCGCGGGCAGATTCGGAACAATGACGAAGCGGGCCACGGACCATAAGCGAGAGTTATCGATGCTGGAGCGACACGAGATCGAAAGTTTCCTGGTGCTGGCCGAGGAGCTGCACTTCGGCCGTACCGCCGAACGGCTGCGCCTGTCGCAGGCCCGGGTCAGTCAGACGGTCAGGAAGCTGGAGCGCCGGATCGGCGCCCCGCTGTTCGAGCGCACCAGCCGCCGGGTGGAGCTCACCCCGCTGGGCGCGCAGTTGCACGCCGAGCTTGAGCCGGTCGTCCGGCAGCTCGACGCCGTGGTGGAGCGGGCGATCGCCGCGGCCAGAGGCGTCGAGGGTGTGCTGCGCGTCGGCTTCCTCGGCGCCGGAGCCGGCGAGCTGACAACGGCGATCATGGACGGGTTCCGTTCCCGGCATCCGGGATGCGAAATCCAGATGCGCGAGACGCACTTCGCCGACCCGCTCGGCCCCCTCCGCGACGGGGACGTGGACGTGCTGCTGACGCGCCTGCCGGTCGAGGAACCCGATCTCACCGTGGGCCCCGTGGTGCTGTCGGAGCCCCGGGTGCTGGCCGTCGCCGCAGGGCACCCGTTCGCCCGCCGCCGCACCGTCTCGCTGGAGGACCTGGCTCGCGACACGGTCTTCGGCGTGACCGGACCCGCGCCACAGTACTGGTGGGACTTCCACGTCCCCAGCCGAACCCCGAGCGGCCGGACCATCCCCAAGGGACAGTCCGTGGCCACCTTCCAGGAACTGCTCGCCCTGGTCGCGACCGGGCAGGGCATCTCCCCGGTCGCCGCCTCCGTCGAACGGTACTACGCCCGTCCCGACATCACCTTCGTTCCGATCGAGGATGCCCCGCCCACGCACGTGGCCGTGGTGTGGCGCACGGCCGGCGTCACCGCCCGCATCCGAGCCTTCGCCGGGGCCGCGGCGGACGCCGTCCGGGCCAACGGCGGACCTGCCCGCTACTGACGCGGGGAGACGCGGACCTGGCGGGCCGGCGAGGCTGCCAGGTTCGCTCAGTAGTCCTTGACCGTGCAGGAGGCGACGACCTCGGCCAGGGCGCCGACGTCCGCGTCGGCCGTCGCGCGAGAGCCGTGCTTGCCGCGTCTCAAACAGAGCGCGAACGCGGACGGCGCCATCCGCTTCCGATGCCCGGCAGCGGCTGAGGCTGAAGGGCTGACGTTACGGTGGTTCGAGGATGAAGCCGGTCTGAGCGATGAAGCCGTCCAGCAGCCCGGGCCGGTACTGCATCCGCTTGAGCGTGGTGGCGACCATCGCGGCGAGTTCGTCGATGTCGCGCGGGGCGAGATCGGCCAGGGCCCGCTTGAGCGCCGGCCACACGCCCTCGACCGCCTTTCAGCTCCGGCGCGTGAGACGGCAGCGGGAAGACCGCCGGCCACGGGCGGGCCTCGATCATCGCGCGCATCACCCGGGACAGGTGGCGGCGGTCGTTGTCCCACACACCCGCGATCGGGCCGCCGAGCTGCTGGCAGGCGGCGTCCAGCAGTGCCGCGAACCGCCACGGGCCGAAGCCCTCGGCCTCCCCGGGACGGCCGCGCCGCAGCAGCATCCGGTACATCAACCGACTCCGCTGCCCGGGCTTGGCGCACACCAGCCCAGCCAGGCACACACGCCCGTAGCCCTTGCCGGTCACCGCGACGATGGGGGTCCTGCCGCACACGGCGCCCAGGTGGTGGCCTTGGGCGGTCTCAGGGGCTGCCCGGCCTCGTCTTGCCGGCATAACTAGGCCCCCGGGTCCAGCGTCGCCCTTTCACCGCCGGCCACTGCTCGGTGATTCACTGCTCGCTTCCCCCTCCTCGTCGCGCTCGGCGGCGCGATGGACCGGCATCTACGGGGTCCAGTCGAGGCGGTGCAGCAGGGAGGAGAGGTTGCGTCCACAGACGTGGTGTAAGAGTTTCCCCAGCCCACAGGCGTGCCGCCGGACATGAGGACGGCCATCGCGTGATCCTTCGTGATCGCGACATCAAGACCGAAGGAGAAGTAAGCGATGGCCGTACCCACCAGTGTGGACCCGATGACGTGGCCGGCGGAGCGGATCCAGGCCAGCGACCCGGATCTGTTGCGCTCCATGGTGAAGACCCGTTGATGCTCCTGAGCGGCCAGACCGTCGCCTCGCAGCAGAGATCCTGGAGGAACACCGTGGAAGAAGCGATCGTGATCGTTGACGACACGCCGGAATACGGCCTCATATGCTCTCGGTTCAAAGAGAATTTCGGCTTTCGCCCCAGCTATGACTTCAGAGGTTGGCCGAGCATCCGAGAGCCAGAGCCGTGAACCGATCCGGGTTTCGTGGAGGCCCTGAAGCCAGCATCATCTGCTGGCGGAA
>NZ_BAAAUT010000082.1:0-23056 GCF_039534085.1 Planomonospora alba | reverse complement strand
GAAGGCCCCGGCCGCGCGGGGCGCCGGTCAGGCGGCCACCGCGGCGGGCAGCGGCCCCCGGCCGGTCAGCCATTCGATGACCCGGCGGTGACCGCGGCAGGCGTCCTCGAAGTGGCCCCAGCGCCAGTAGCGGGGCTGGTCGCGCAGTCCGGTGACCCAGGTGCGGTAGGCCACCGGAGCGCTCCCGCCGCCGGCCGCGCCCGCCCGGGCGACGCCGTAGGTGCGGATCACCACGCGGCCGCCCGGTGCGAACAGCACGTCGTCGGCCACGGGATACAGGGTCATCTGGTCCGTCATGTTCGAGCCCCCCAAGTGAGTGTGACCCGAACTCTGCCCAGACCGCCCGCTCCGTCTGTTACGCCGCAGGGGCCCGCGGGTTAACCATGGGCGCCCGGATGTAAAAACGGTGTTACACCGTCAGGCTGTCGAACTCCCCGTCCTTGACCCCGAGCACCAGCGCACGGATCTCGTCGCGGGTGTAGATCAGGGCGGGCCCGTCGGGAAAACGGGAGTTGCGGACGGCGACGCTGCCGTCCGGCAGCTCGGCGAGCTCCACGCAGTTGCCCGTCGAGTTGCTGTACCGGCTCTTGCGCCAGCGGGCCCCGGCCAGGTCCGTGGCCGGCATGCCGTTGTAGGTGTGCTTCATTTAGATCTCTCTGAGAAGGTCGCCGAGGATCTCGGCGGTGCCCCCGGGCGTGGTGCTCTCCACGCACAGCTGCTCCATGGCCGTGAGATAGGGGTCGACGTCCTCACGTTTGTCCAGGTAGAGGGCACCCCAGAGCTGCTCGACGTAGACGACGTCCGACAGGTCGGACTGGGGGAATCGCAGGATGCTGAACGCGCCGCCCTCGGCCGCGTGCATGCCGAACCGGAAGGGCATCACCTGGATGGTGATGTTGGGCAGCGTGGCCACCTCCAGCAGGTGCCGGAGCTGCTCACGCATGGTCTCCCTGCCTCCGATCGGCCGCTTCAGCGCCGCCTCGTCGATGACGGCCCACAGGCGGAGGCCGTCCTTCTTCGCCAGGCGTTCCTGCCGCTGCATGCGCATGTGCACGCGGCGCTCGATCTCGGCGTCGGGCACGTCCGGGTAGCCCAGCCGGATCACGGTGCGCGCGTAGGACGACGTCTGCAGCAGGCCGGGAACGAACTGCACCTCGTAGGTGCGGATCACGCTCGCCGCCTCCTCCAGCCCCACGTAGGTGGCGAACCAGTTCGGCAGCAGATCGCCGTACTTGTGCCACCAGCCGGGGGTGTTCGCCTCGCGGACCATCTCCAGCAGGCTGCGCCGCTCCGCGTTGTCGAGCACGCCGTACAGAGTGAGCAGGTCCTCCACGTCCCGCGTCTTGAAGCCCACGCGGCCCAGTTCCATACGGCTGATCTTGGACTCGGAGGCGCGGATGTGGAATCCGGCGGCCTCGCGGGTGAGCCCTTTCTCCTCACGCAGGCGGCGCAGGCTCGCGCCGAGCATGATGCGCCGAACGGTGGAACCGGTACCCGGCGGGTCCATGGACACGTGGTGCTCCTTGCTCGCTTCCTGATCAACAGTGTGTCACTTCGCGGCCCGGGATCTCCCCGCCCGCAGACAGGATCCCCTTTCCTTCCGGCTTACCGAATCAGGGGTAACCGTAGCGGCTGCACCCGCCTTGTGCACGTGCATCCGCTCTTGCACATGCACAGGAGTTCGGTCCATCATGATCCGTGTGCAGTCCGCCCAAACCGTGCCGGTCCGCCCCTCCTGGACGGCGCTCGACTGGTGGCCGCCCGTCGGCTGGTGGCCCGACCCGGCGCGCGACCTCCTGACCCCGCCCACCGGCTCCCCCGTGGCCGCCCCCGCCGCGGCCAGCGCCACCTTCGTGCTCCCTCCGCAGGCCGAGTCGGTCCACTGCGCGCGCAGCTTCGCGGCCGGGACGCTCGCCGGCTGGCGGCTCGACGAGCTGAGCGAGAACATGGGGCTCGTCGTCTCCGAGCTGGCCACCAACGCCCTGCGGCACGGCCTGCGGCTGGCCCCGTCCTCGCGCGGCCGCGAACCCGTCAGGCTCTCGCTGATCCGCCGGGGCGACCTGGTGGTGTGCGCGCTCAACGACCCTGGCGCGGGCACGCCGGCCCTCCGCGAGCCCTCCCCGCTCGAGATCGGCGGGCTCGGACTGCACATCGTCGAGTCGCTGAGCCTCCGCTGGGGCTGGGCACCGCTGGCTCCGTACGGCAAAATCGTCTGGGCCGTCCTACGGCCCTGACCCCGGCCGCCGCCCACCGGCCGGCCGGACCCCGGCACGCCCCCCCGACACCCTCCGCGCCGCCCGCCGGGCGGCGGAACGAGACCCCCGACCCCGGAACTCCAACCCCGAGGCCCGGGCCCGCGCGCGGGCCCGGCATCCCGGCGCGTTGACCGCGCCCTTTTGAGATAATCCGAGCCTTCCCCGAAAAAGGCGCCGCCTCTTCCCCTCTTCTGGCGCCCCACCGGTCCCGGGTCCGGCACTCCCCCGTCGCCGGACCCGGGGCCGGTGACCACCTCCGAGCGCCGCACCGCGCCCGTTCGGCCAAGCTCGTCGCGTTCTGCGTGGTGCACCCCCAGCCGGGATGTCTTCTGCATTACCGTTGAGGGCCATGGCTCACGGAGAGTCCCCACGCGAGATTCCGTAAGAGAGCTGCGAGATGGACGATCACCTGCTCGGCTGGTTGAAGACCCTCGACGAGGAAAGACTCGCCCGGATCCTGGCCAACCGGCCGGACGCCATCGCCCCTCCGTGGCCCCGCCGCCTGAGCACCCTGGCGCAGCGGCTGGGCGGCGGCTTCGCCGTGATGGAGGCCCTGCGCGGTCTCCCGCTGCCGGCGCTGGAGGTCGTGGAGGCCGCCCTGGCCCGGGGAGAGGAGGACGGCGGGTGCGACGCCGCAGGACTCGCCCGCTTCCTCGGGGTGCCGGAGGCGGAGCTGACGCCCTGGCTGGACCTGCTGGCCGACCACGCCCTGGCCTGGCCGGACGGCGAGGGCCGGATCCGGGTGCTCGGCGCGCTCGCCCGCTGGTGGACGGCCCCCTGCGGGCTCGGTGAGCCGCTCGGCCACTACCTCGACTCCTGGACGGTCAGCGCGGACGCCCTGCGGGCGCTGACCCGCGCGCTCGGCCTGCCGCCGGGCCCCAAGCGGCGCATGGTCTCCGCGGCCATGGGGGTGCTGGGGGACCCGGCCCGGGTCGCCGCCCTGCTGGACCGGGCCCCGGAGGGCACCGCCCGGATGCTGGAGGACTTCGTCTGGGACGGCCCCGTCCACCAGGTGGACGGCGGCCGGTTCGTCGTGCCGGGCTCGCCGGAGAAGTGGGCCGCCGACCACGGCCTGCTCTTCCGCACCAGCTGGAACGTGGCCGAGATGCCGAGGGAGGTGGCGCTGGCCCTGCGCGGCCCCGACTACCGCCCGCCCTTCACGCCCGAGCCGCCCGACCTCGCCACGCTGCCGGTGGACCCCGAGAGCGTGGACCATCTGATGACGCTGGCCGCCCCGCACGTGGTCGAGCGCTGCGCCGCACTGCTGGAGAACACCGCCAAGACCCCGCTGCCGCTGCTCAAGTCGGGCGGGGTCGGCGTGCGCGAGGTCCGCCGGGTGGCCAGGGAGACCGGCTGCGACGAGGACGAGACCCGGCTGCTGCTGGAGGTGTGCGCGGTGGCCCGCCTGCTGGCCTGGGACGAGTCCGCCGGCGGGCTGGTGCCCACCGACCGGTTCGACCGCTGGCGGCTGGACGACGCCCCGGCCCGGCTCCGGGTGCTGCTGGCGGCCTGGTGGCGGATGGAGCGCTCGTCGCTGCGCCGGACCGGCGGCAAGTACGGCACGCTCCTCGGCGACGACCCCGCGGGGGCCGCGGTGGCCCGGATCCGCCGGACGGTGCTCGGCATGCTGGCCCGCCTCCCGGCGGACACGGCCTGCTCCGACACCGACGGCCTGGTCCGCCTCGCCCACTGGCACGCCCCGCTCCTGGACCGGGAGCTGCTGGCCCGGTGCGCCCCGGGGGTGCTGGAGGAGGCCCGGCTGCTCGGCCTGGTCGCCCACGACGCGATCACCGACCTGGGCCGCGCCCTGGCCGCCCTGGACGGCGAGGCCGGCGGCGAGAACGACGACTCCTGCCCGCGCGTCGAGCACGACCCGGCCCTGGTGGAGTGCTCCACCCGGGCCCTGGCCGCCGTACGGCGGAGCGCCCTGTTCGGCGCGGACCTGACGGCGGTGGTGACCGGGCCGCCCTCGGCGGAGCTCGCCGAGCTGCTGGACCGGGCCGCCGACCGCGAGTCGCGCGGCACCGCCTCGGTCTGGCGCTTCTCCCCGGCGAGCGTGCGCCGCGCCCTGGACGCCGGACACCGCCCCGACGAACTGCTGGCCGACCTCGCCGAGGTGGGCGCGGTGCCCCAGCCCTTGGAGTACCTCGTGCGCGACGTGGCCAGGCGGCACGGCGAGGTCACCGTGACCACCGTCGCCTGCATCGTGCAGGCGGCGGACCCGGCGCTGCTGGCCGAGATCGCCGCCCACCGGCGGCTGGCCCGGCTGGGCCTGCGGCTGCTCGCCCCGACCGTGCTGGCCAGTCCGGTGCCCGCCGACCGCACCCTGGCCGCGCTCCGCGACAGCGGCTACGCCCCGGTGCCGGTCGAGGACGGCGGCGGGACCGGCGGTGGGATCACGGTCCGCCGGACCCGGGCCGAGGAACCGCAGGGCGGCCGGCTGATCCTGCTGCCCGGCGGGCGGGTGGCCGAGCTGGAGCAGCCCGCCCACCCGCTGGTCGAACCGGCGCCCGACCCCCGCGAGCACGCGCGGCGGCTGCTCACCGCGGACGGCGAGGACCGCAGGCCCGCCGGCCGTACCTGGGCGGTCATCGGGCGCATGGCCTCCCGGCTGCCGACCGCCCAGCAGTCCCTGCTCGGCTTCGTGGTGGACCGCGGCGTACGGGCGGCGATCACCCTGGCCGACGGGCTGACCGCCACCATCAGCCACGGCGAGCTGCGCAGCGGCGTGCTCGACGCCTGGTGCGAGGAGGCCGGGGACTATCTGGAGTTCCCGCTGGCCGACATCGTCGAGGTCCGCGGCGCCTACGCCTGAACCGCGCCCGGCCCCTCCGAACACTCTCTGATTAGATTAGCCTTGCCTAAGCGCATCGCATATGGGGAGAAAGGGGGCCCGTTGGGCACGGCCGACGAGGTCGCGGTCGCCTCGGGCGACGCGGGGACCGGCACAGGGGCCACCGCGGGGGCCGGCACAGCGCCCGGCGCGAGGACCGGCGCAGGGGCCGGCGGAGGGGACGGCGCGCAGGCGCCGCGCAGACGCGGACCCGCCCTGCTGGCCGCCGGACTGGCGGTCGGCCTGTGCGTGCTGGTCCTGCTGGTGCTGGCGGGCGTCGCGGTGGGCTCCCGCTCGGTCCCGTTCTCCACCGTGCTGGACGCGCTGACCGCCTTCGACGGCTCCACCGACCACATCGTGGTCCGGGACGTGCGCGTGCCGCGCACGCTGCTCGGCGTCGGGGTGGGCGCGGCCCTCGGCCTGGCCGGGGCGCTGATGCAGGCGCTCACCCGCAACCCGCTCGCCGACCCCGGCCTGCTCGGCGTCAACAACGGCGCCGCGCTCGGCGTCGCCGTCGCGCTGGGCCTGCTCGGCATCTCCGACCCGGCCGCCTACGTCTGGTTCGCCTTCGCCGGGGCGGCGCTCGCCGCCGTCATGGTGTACGCGCTGGGCTCGGCGGGGCGGTCCGGCGCGAGCCCGGTACGGCTGGCGCTGGCGGGCGTGGCCCTGGGCATGGTCTTCCAGGCGGCCTCCTCGGCGATCCTGCGGGCCGACAGCGCCACCTTCGACCGGATGCGGTTCTGGCTGACCGGGTCGCTGGCCGGAGCCAGCGCCGAGGTCGCCGTCCGGCTGGCGCCGTTCATGCTCGCCGGGCTGGCCCTCGGCCTGCTGCTGGCCTGGCCCCTCAACGCGCTGGCGCTGGGCGACGAGGCGGGACGCTCCCTGGGCGTGGACATCGCCCGCACCCGGGGGCTGACCGCGCTCGCCATCACCCTGCTCTGCGGCTCCGCCACCGCCGCCGTCGGGCCGCTGTGGTTCGTCGGGCTGGTCGTGCCGCACGCGGTGCGCGCCGCGTGCGGCCCCGACCAGCGCTGGCTGCTGCCGTACACCGCCGTGTTCACCCCCGTGGTGCTGCTCGGCGCCGACATCCTCGGCCGGGTCGTCGCCCGGCCCGGCGAGATCCAGGTCGGCATCATGTGGGCCCTCGTCGGCGCGCCGGTGTTCATCCTGCTCGCCCGGCGCCGGAGGCTCGCCGCCCTATGACGACCGCCCAGACCGCCCCGACCGCCCCCGGGGGACACCGCGCCATGACCGTCCTGCGTATCGGCCCCTGGTCGCTGCGGCTCTCCCCGCGCGGCCTCGGCGCCGGCGCCGCGCTCGTCGCGGCGGGCGTCGCCGTCAGCCTGGTCGCCCTGTCGACCGGCGAGTTCACCGTCCCCGTCCCCGACATCGTCGACGCGGTCCTCGGCCGGGGCACCCCGGCCGCCGAGCTCATCGTCGGCAGGCTCCGCGCGCCCCGGGTCGTGACCGGCCTGCTGGTCGGCGCGGCCTTCGGACTGAGCGGGGCGATCTTCCAGAGCCTCACCCGGAACCCGCTGGGCAGCCCCGACTTCATCGGGTTCACCGCCGGCGCCGCGACCGGCGGCATCGTCGCGGTCGTGCTGGGCGGCTCCGCCTGGCAGATCGCGGGCGGCTCGCTGCTCGGCTGCGTGGCCTGCGCGCTGCTGGTCTACGCGCTGGCGTTCCGGAACGGGGTGCAGACCCACCGGCTGATCCTCGTCGGCATCGGCGTCAGCGCGCTGCTCACCTCCGCCGACTGGTACCTGCTGACCCGCGCCAACATCAACGACGCGGCCACCGCGGGCGCCTGGCTCACCGGCAGCCTGAGCGGGCGCGGCTGGGACCACGCGCTCCCCGTGGCCGCCGCCCTGGCGCTGCTCCTGCCGGTCTGCGCGCTGGTCTCCCGCCCGCTGCGGATGATGGAGATGGGCGACGACTCCGCCCGCGCCGTCGGCATCCGGGTCGAGCCGGTGCGCGCCGCCGCCGTCACCGCGGGGGTGCTGCTGTGCGGCGTCGCCACCGCCGCCGCCGGCCCGGTGGTCTTCGTCGCGATGGCGGCCCCGCAGCTCGCCCGCAGGCTCACCCGCTCCCCCGGCGTCACCATGCTCTCCTCCGCCCTGATGGGCGCGGTCCTGCTGGTGACGGCCGACCTCGCCGCGCAGCGCCTGCTGGCGCCGACCCAGCTGCCCGTGGGGATCATGACCGCCGCGATCGGCGGCACGTACCTGGTGTTCATGCTCCGGAAGGAACGACGGTGAGACTGCACGGCAGCGGACTGACGCTCTCCTACGACGACCGCGTGATCGCCACCGGCCTGGACGTGGCGATCCCGGACGGCTCCTTCACGGTGATCATCGGGCCGAACGCGTGCGGCAAGTCCACCACGCTGCGGGCGCTGGCCCGCATGCTCAAGCCCCGCGCCGGGGCGGTCCACCTCGACGGCTCGCTGATCACCTCGCTCCCGTCCAAGGAGGTCGCCCGCCGCCTCGGCCTGCTCCCGCAGACCGCGGTGGTGCCCGAGGGCATCACCGTCGCCGACCTGGTCGGCCGGGGCCGCTACCCGCACCAGCGGCTGATGCGGCAGTGGTCGAAGGAGGACGAGACGGCGGTGGCCTCGGCCATGGCGGCGACCGGGGTGGCCGACCTGGCCGACCGGTGCGTGGACGAGCTCTCCGGCGGCCAGCGCCAGCGCGTCTGGCTGGCCATGGCGCTGGCCCAGGAGACCCCGATCCTGCTGCTGGACGAGCCGACGACCTTCCTCGACATCGCCCACCAGATCGAGGTCCTCGACCTCTGCGCCGACCTGCACGAGCAGGGCCGGACCCTGGTCGCGGTGCTGCACGACCTCAACCAGGCCTGCCGCTACGCCACCCACCTGATCGTGATGCGCGCGGGCCGGATCGTCGCCGAGGGCGATCCCGCGGAGATCGTCACCGCCGAGCTGGTCCGGGAGGTCTTCGACCTGCGCTGCGAGATCATCGCCGACCCGCAGAGCGGCACCCCGCTGATCGTCCCCGAGGCCCGCCGCCGCGCCCGCGCCACGGCCTGACCCGGCCGGCGCGGCTCCGGTCGCGCACGGCCCCGGTCCCGCGCGGTCCCGGCCGGGCCGCGGCCCGGGCCCCGGAGCGCACAGGGCGGCCCGTCCCCGCCGGCCGGGCGCCCTCCCGGGCACCCGGCCGGTCCCGCGGTCACGGAGTGAGGGTGAGCGTGTTGCGGGCGGCCCGCCGTACGGCGGGCTCGGTGAAGCGCATCGGGGTGAGCCTGCCGTCCGCCCAGAGTTCGGCCTGGTCGTCGTAGTTGGCGTGGAAGGCGTGGCCGGAGGCGCCGGTCAGGTTGATCCACTCCGACCGGTCCAGGTCGGCCAGGTCCACCACCATGCGCATCGACGGCACCCAGTTGACCTGGTATCCGGCGCCGGTGTCCCACCCGGTGGCGTTCACGGTGTCCTTGCCGCCGGAGGTGCGCAGCGGTCCCCGGTTGAACAGCCACTCGACCGGCGCGATGCCGCTGGTGCCGAAGGTCTCGTGGGTCAGGTCCAGGGTGTGCAGGTCGCCCCAGGCCCACGCCGCCGGGTCGTCGCCCAGCCGCTCGCGCAGCTCGGCGTCGGCGTCGCCCATCGCCGCCTTCAGCATGTCGTCGCGGCGCTCGGTGGCGTTCTTGGTGCGCACGTCGTCCCAGAAGGGGTCCTCGGGCGCGTCCAGGAGCGCGCGGACCACCTCGTACCAGCGGTCGTTGCCGCCGGGCCGGACGGGGCCGGTCAGCTCGTCCTCGAAGGTCCGGGCGAGCAGGTGGCGCCAGACGGCGTTGAAGTAGGCGGCCCCGGCCGAGTCGCGGCCCTGGCCGAAGTCCCAGCCCTTGAGCGTGTCGTTGGGGGCGCCGAGGCGGAGCAGGTGCGGGACGAGGACCGGGGCGAGGTTGTTGCGGTCGTCCATCAGCAGGGCGCGCATCGTCTCGGAGGTGACCTCGCCCTCGGCGGTCTCCTCCTCGATCCGCTCCACGATCCGCTGGGAGCGGTAGCCGTGCGACCAGTCCTCGGTCAGGAACAGCTCGTCGCTCGGGCGCACGACCGCGTTGTTGGCGGTGACGATGTAGCCCTCCGGCGGGTTGTAGACGGACGGCAGCTTCTCGAACGGGACGAAGCCGGTCCACTCGTGCTTCCCGGTCCAGCCGGGCACGGGCATGGTGCCGTCGCCCTGCGCGCGGACCGGGATCTTCCCGGGGGCCTGGTAGCCGATGTTCCCGGCGGTGTCGGCGTAGACCAGGTTCTGCGCGGGGGCCTCGAAGAAGGACGCGCCCTCGCGGAACTCCTCGAAGTCCGTCGCCCGGTTCATCAGCAGGATCGCGTCGGCGGTCCGGCCGGGGTCGAGCGCGGTCCAGCGCAGCGCCACCTCCAGGCCCTCGGCCTTCTCGCCCAGGCGCGCCGCGGCACCGGGCACGGCCTCGCGGGCGTCGCCGAGCACGCCGGAGACGATCGGGCCGTGCCGGGTCGTGCGGACCTTCAGCTCGACCGTCTCGCCTCCGGCCACCTCGATCCGCTCGGTGCGCACCCGCATCGGCTCCCAGGTCTCCCCGGCGAGGGCGGTGTCGCCCCGGGTGCGCTCCAGGTACAGGTCGGTGACGTCGGGGGCGAGGTTGGTGAACCCCCAGGCGATCTTGTCGTTGTGGCCGATGACGACGCCGGGCAGTCCCGCGAAGGTGTAGCCGGCCACGTCGTAGGGGCAGGCCGCGCTCTTGGTACGGCAGTGCAGCCCGGCCTGGTACCAGATCGACGGGAGCCGGGGGCCGAGGTGCGGGTCGTTGGCCAGCAGCGGCTTGCCGGTGGCGGTGTGCGCGCCGCCCACCACCCAGGAGTTGGAGCCGATCCCGGCCGGGTCGCCGCCGGCGGTCCCGAGGAGGGAGGGGGCGGCGTCCACCAGCGCCGCGACCTCGTCCAGCGCCTCGGCCGCGGCCCCCGCCTCGACCGGTCGGCCGCCCTTGGGCTCCTCGGCGGCGGGCGCGCCGGCGGTCACGATCGGCCGGTGCCGGTCGAACGGGTAGCCCGGGTAGAGCTGCGCGGCCCGCTCGGCGGGGAGCCTGGCCGCGACCAGCGCCCGGTCCAGCTCGGCCTCCATGTTGGAGCGCAGGTCCCAGGCCATGGCCTTGAGCCAGGCCAGGGAGTCGGCCGGGGTCCAGGGCTCGGGTTCGTAGCCGGCGGCGGTGAGCTTGAGCACGCCGTACTCGAGGCTCCTGGCCGCGAAACCGTCGTTCTGCTCCATCCAGGCGTTCACGCCGGCCGCGTAGTCCTCCAGCGCCTGGCGGGTCTCCGGCCTGAGGACGGCGAACTCGGCCTCGGCGGTGCGCCGCCAGCCGAGGGTCCGCACGACCTTGTCGACCTCCAGGGTCGAGGCGCCGAACAGCTCCGACAGGCGGCCCGCGGTGGTCTTGCGGCGGAAGTCCATCTCCCAGAAGCGGTCCTGGGCGTGCACGTAGCCCTGGGCCTTCAGCAGGTCGCCGGGGGTGTCGGCGTAGATGTGCGGGACGCCGTACCCGTCGCGGTGCACGGTCACGGGGGCCGCCAGGCCCGGCAGGCGGATCTCCCCGGACAGCTGGGGGAAGGAGCGGCGGACCGTCCAGACCGCCGCGGCGGCGAGCAGGAGCACCAGGACGAGGAGGACGGTGAGGGACCGGGCCGCCCAGCGGAGCGGGCGGGACAGACGGGCGAACGGAGCGATCCGCACGGAGACGACCTTTCATCGCACAAATGACGCCCTACCGATTGTGAGGAGCACTCGTGTGACTTCGGTTACCTGCAGGTAGCTTTTCGGACTCGGCGCTCCGCCTCCGGGGAGCGGGCCCGGCGCCCGCGGGAGGCGGGCGCCGGGCGGTGTCCGGCGCGGTCCGGCGGCCGGTGTCCGGCACGGTCCGGCGCGGTCCGGCGGCCGGTGTCCGGCACGGTCCGGAAGGCGCGGCTACCCCTCCAGGGCCACCCGGCGGGCCAGGCCGAGCGGCAGGCCGCCGGACCCGGCCAGGGTGTCGTGGAAGGTCCGCAGGTCGCCCCGGCCCGCGGCCAGGTAGTCGGCGCGGATGCGGTCGATCTCCAGCGCCCCGGTCAGGTAGGACGGCGCCTGGGTGGGCCAGGCGCAGTAGCGGTTGACCTCGCCCTTCGCGGTGCCCGGGGTGAGCGAGGACTTCGTGGTCATGAAGTGCTCGGCCTCCTCGATGCTCATGTCCCCGCAGTGCAGCGAGGTGTCCACGATGATGCGGGCCGCGCGGAAGAGCCGGAACTCCAGGTGCGCCAGCTCCTGGGCGGGGGTGGTGAAGTAGCCCTCCTCGCGCATGACCTTCTCCACGTACAGCGCCCAGCCCTCGGCGAAGTACGGCGTGCGGAAGAGTTTGCGGGCCCGCCGGGGGTTGCCCGCCATCCAGGACAGGTGCCAGTGGTGGCCGGGGTAGGCCTCGTGCACCGCGATGGAGGGCATCTGCGCCCGGGCGTTGGTGCGCAGCCGCTGGCGGACCTGCTCCTCGGTGAAGGACTCGGGCGTGAACGGCACGAAGAAGTGCCCGATCCGGGAGGCCGACAGCGGCGGCGGCTGCATGTAGGAGGCGACGGCGAGCACGGGCCGCTGGAACTCCGGCGACGGCACCACCCGGCACTCCTCGCCCTCGGCGAAGGTCACCAGGCCGCGCTCGCGCACGAACCGCCGGGCCCGCTCGGTCTCCGCCTCGTACTCGGCGCGCATGGCCTCCAGGGTCGGCGCGTGGTCGTCCTGGAGCGCGGTGATGGCCGCGTGCCAGTCGTCGGAGCCGCCGGTCAGGCGCCGGGCCACCTCGCGCATCTCCGCGTCGAGCTCGTCGTAGGCGGCCCGCCCGCGCTCGCGCAGCTCGCCCGCCCCGTAGCCGAGCAGCTCGCGCTCGCGCAGCAGCCGGGAGTAGAGCTCCTCGCCCATCCGCCAGCTCCCGGCGGCCTCGAACCCGTCGAGGAACTCCACCAGGGCGTCGAAGGCCGCCGCCGCGGCCGCGGCCGCCTCGGCGAGGCGGGCGCGCAGCTTCTCGTCGGCGACCAGGCCGGGGACGGTCACGGTGAGGAAGCGCCGTCCGGTCCGCGCCTGGCCGAGCCCCCGCTCGACCAGCAGCGGGGCCGCCAGCCCGGGGTCGAGGTTCGCCCGGCAGGCCGCCAGCACGCCCGGCACCTCCGCCAGCCGCGCCACGGCGGCGTCCACCAGCTCGGCCTCGGGGGCCAGCCGGTGCAGGAAGGGGCCGAACATGGAGGCGAAGACCGGGCCGACGTAGTAGGACGGGTCGCGCCGCCAGGAGGGCCAGTCCGCGTAGGCGAGCGAGCCGCGGAGCGTGGACGCGATCAGTTCGCGGTCGATGCGCTCCTCGAACCCCCCGCCCTCCGCGGCCTCCAGCCGCTCCAGCCGGCGGCGGGACTCCGCCTCGCGGGCGAGGATGCCCGCCTCGGTGAAGTCGCCGAGGGTCCGGTCCCGGCCCGGCGCACCGGCGAGGGCGGCCTGGACGGGGTTCTCGTCCAGGTACCAGTCGATGAAATCGTCGATCAACTGGGAAGAATCGGGGGAGTTGTCCGTCATGGGCGGCGAGCCTACTCCGCTCCGGTGACACCGGGGATTCACCGGACGGACGGATTGCGGCCCCGCGGCAGCCGGGGAAGCCCCGCCCGTCTCGTAAACTGCTGCTGTGGCTGACCCCAAGTTCGAGATCCAGATGCTCCACGACCGCGTCATGGTCAAGATCGAGCAGGAGTCCGAGGAACGGCGCAGCACCGCGGGCATCGTGATCCCGGCGACCGTCAAGATGGCCAACCGGCTCGTCTGGGGCCAGGTCTGCGGCGTCGGCGCCAACGCGCGCGCGGTGAAGGTCGGCGACAAGGTCCTGTTCAACCCCGAGGACCAGTACGAGGTCGAGATCCACGGCCAGACCTACCTGGTCATGCGCGAGCGCGACCTGCACGCCATCGCCACCCAGCAGACCGACAACGGCACCGGCCTCTACCTCTGACCCGCCCGGCCGCCTCCGGTCCCGCCCGGCCGCAGGCCCGCGGCGGCCCGGGCCGGGGGATCGCCGGGGGACCGCCTCCCGGCCCGCTTCCCGCGGCGCCCCGGTCCCCATCGCGCCCCGCCGGGACCGGGCGGCCCCCGCCGGGGGATCACTTGCGGGTGTAGCTGAGATAGATCTTCTTCTCCCAGTCGGCGGCGGAGAACGCGGCGAGCGTGCGCACCGGGGTCCCCTTCAGGTCGACCAGGACGGCGCGGTGGGCGCCGCCGGAGGCGAGGACCGCCACCAGGCGCCTCTCGTCCCACCAGCCCCACATGCTCTCCGGCCGGACGGCCAGCCGGGCGGCGGGCCTGCCGGTGGCCCGCTCCCAGACGCAGACGTGCTCGGTGCGGGCGGCCGGGCACCACGTCGCCAGGCGGCGGCCCGACGGGGAGAAGGCGTCCTCGCCGCCGATCGGCACGCCCGTCCCCGCCAGGGTCCGCCGGATCGAGCCGTCCAGGCCGTAGAAGCGGGTGCCGCCCCGGTATCCGGCCACGACCTCGGTGCCGTCGGGGCTCCAGTGGAAGACCGCGCTCCCGTCCAGTCCCTGCGGGCTCACCTGCCGCGCGGTCCGGGCGGTCGCGTCGACGATCACGAACCCGGTGGTCTCCCAGCGCGTGCCGGCCTTCCTCCGCACGGTCAGCACGGCCTTGTCCGCCGTGCGCGACCAGCGGGCGGAGTTGGCGACCAGGGGCTTGCGCACGGTCCGGATGCGGGTGCCCCTGCCCGTCGCGACGTCGAGGAGGACGACCGAGTCGTGGCCCGCGTCGTAGGAGGCCGGGACGGCCAGCGCCCTGGCCCCCTTCGGGGCGACGGTGATCTCGGCGTCGCCGGGCCTCTTCACGAAGGCGCCGCCCCGGCGCAGGTAGACCGCGCCCTTGAGGCTGTAGGCGGTCACCCGGGCCGGGTCGGCGGTGTCCTCGCGCACGGTCGCCGAGGTGCCGGGCAGCCGGATGTCCGCCGGCGCGGCGGTGTGCGCGGCCGGGCCGCCCGGGACGGCGGCGTGCGCGGCCAGGGGCGCCGCCGCGGTCAGCGCGGCCGCGACGGCCGCGCCGCGGAGCAGCGGGCGGATCCCGCGAGTCGCGGGCCGGGTCAGGGGCCGGGTCATGGGCACGACCGCAGCCTAGGCCGGAAGATCCTCATGATTCGAGATCTATAACGAATCGGCAGAGCGGACAAGGACCGGGCCGGCGCCGCAGGCCGGGTACGGGCCGGCGCCGCGGACCCGGTACGGGTACGGGCCGGCGCCGCGGACCGGGCGCGGGTCAGCGACGCGGACCGGCGTTCCGGCCGCCGCCGCGGGCCCGGTCCCCGGCGCGCCGGGCACCGCTCCCCCGGCCCCCGGACGCGCCCGCCCGCCGGTCGGCGGCGCGTGCCGGTCCCGCGGCGCGCTCCGTACCGGTCCCCCAGTGCGCCGGGCGGGTGAGCGACGGCGGGATCCTCGTGCCCGCGTCGCCCCTGGCCGCGTCGAGCTGCGACTGGATGAGGAAGACGCTCCCGGTGAGGTCGGCGCCCCGCAGGTCGGCGTCGCGCAGGTCGGCCCCGATGAGATCGGCCGTCCGCAGGTCCGCTCCGCGCAGGTCGGCCCCGATGAGGTAGGCCCCGCGCAGGCTGGCGCCCCGCAGGTCGGCGCCCCGCAGGTCGGCCCCGATGAGGTCGGCCCCCCTGCGCTCCTTGCGGCGGTCCTTCCTCGCGCCCGGCACCTCGGCCCGCACCAGCTCGCTCGCTCCCAGCAGCAGCTCGTTCACCCGGCTCCGGTGCCCGGCCAGGTCCACGGCCAGGACGGCGTCCGGGTCGCCGGCCGCCATGCGCGCGGTCTCGTCGCGCAGGAGGGCGAGCTCTCCGTGGAGCGGGCGGGCCGCCGGCAGCGCCAGCGCCTCGGTGAGGTACCACAGCAGCTCGTGGATCTGGCGCATGACCGCGAACACCTCGAACATCCGCCGCGCGGTGCCCGGGTTCCGCCGCCAGTCCTCGCCGTTGAAGGTGACCTGGGAGACCTGCTGCCCGGCGCCGAAGCAGTCGAAGACCGTGCAGCCGGTGAAGCCCTTCTTCCGCAGGTCGCGGTGGATGCCGCAGCGGAAGTCCTGCTGGAGGTTGGGGCAGGCCCGCCCGGCGGGCTTGTCGATGGCGAAGTCCGCCGAGGCGGCGAAGGCCGGGGCGACGCAGCACAGCGCGAAGCAGCGCTCGCAGTCGGCGCGCAGGGCGCCGGCGTCCGGGCCGCCGGGCCGGGGCGCGGTGGGCCGCTCGGAGGCGGGGTGCTCGTGTCGCTCGGGCAAGGTGCGTGGTCTTCCTGTGGCGGGGCGGCCGCGGTCAGCGGATGAGGAGTTTCTGCGCCTCGACGAGGAGGTCGAGGCCGAAGCTGAGCCGCAGGCCGAAGTAGACGATGGCGCCGGCGGTCGCGGCGGCGGTCAGGACGACCAGGCCCTTGACCGCGAGGTTCTGCCGGGACAGCCAGGCGACCCAGGCGGACAGGGTCCGCTTGCCGAACTCCAGCAGCTTGTGGGCCCAGTGGAACTCCAGGGCGAGCACCGCGAGGCCGGCGAAGACGACCGCCCAGCCGGGGCCGGGGAAGGGCACCATGACGAGCCCTGCGGCGACCAGCACGCCGCCGATCGTGCCGATGACGATCTTCAGGGTGAGGCGGCCGGTGCGGGTGGCCCGGATGGCGTCCAGCCTGCCGTGCAGGCCGGAGCGGATGGGCGAGCGTTCGGCGGCCTCGGCCTTCATCGCCTCGGCGTCGCCGGTCCCGGCCGGGCGGCCGTCCCCCGGCCCCCCGCCGTCGGTTCCGTCCGGGGTGTCCTTCACCCCGTCTGAGATCGCCACGCACTCCCCCATGCAGTCGGTTCCGTTCCAGGATAGGCGGGCGCAGGTGAGCTGCGGTCCTCCCAGCGGACGAGACCCGGCCTCGTACCCTGGGAGGGCACGGGGCCGGGCCGGTCGGCCTTTCGGTGAGAGTCCCGGCAGCGCGGATCGGTTCACCCGATCCGGCCGGTTCCTTCGGACGAGGTCTGCTCTCTCCTCTCGGGAGGCCGGGTCAGCCGGCGGTGCAGGTGACGGTGGCGGGTACCCCGTTGGCTCCGGTCCAGCTCGCGCCGAAGCCGAAGGAGGTGGAGGCGCCGGCGTTCAACCTGCCGTTCCAGCCCGCGTTCCTGACGGTGACGTCCGCCCCGGTCTGGGTGTGCTCGCCGCTCCAGAGCTGGGTGATCTTCTGGCCGTCGGGGAAGGTCCACTTCACCGTCCAGGAGGTGATCGCCGCGGTGCCGGTGTTCTTCACCGTCACCTCGCCCTGGAAGCCGCCGGGCCAGGAGTTGGCGATCCTGTAGGTCGCGGCGCAGCCGCCCTCGCCGTTCCCGCCGCCGGCGGTGGTCTTGAAGGTCACCGGGTCGGAGGGGTCGGAGGCGTTGCCCGCGGCGTCGCGGGCCACGACGTAGTAGGTGTAGGAGGTGTCGGCCGTCAGCCCGGTGAGGGTGAACGAGGTCGCGGAGGCCGAGCCGGCCTTCACGTCCGTCGCGCCGGCCTCGCGGTAGACGTCGTAGCCCTCCACGCCGACCTCGTCGGTGGAGGCCGCCCAGGTCAGGGTGGCGCCGGTCGAGGTGATCGCCGAGGCGGCGGGCGTGCCGGGCCTGGACGGCGCGGTGGTGTCGTCCGGGGGCGGGGTGGTGCCGCCGCCGGTGTCGGCGTAGACGATGCCGCGGCCGTTGGTGCCGAGGTAGACGCGGCCGTAGATCCGCGGGTCGCCGGTCAGGGCCTCGCCCATGTTGCCGTACTGGTGCCGGTCGTCGTTGACGCGGACCCAGGTGGCGCCGGTGTCGTCGGAACGGAAGACGCCGGTCACGCCGGCGATCGTGGCGACCGTGTAGACCGCCTGGTGGGAGCGGCCCTCGGCGGCCTTGCCGAAGCCGACGTTCACCGCGCTCGTGACGCCGGAGAGCTTGGTGAAGGAGGCGCCGCCGTCGGTGGAGCGGAACAGGCCGCTGGTTCCGGCGAGCCAGATGTGGCCCTCCCGGCCGGGCACGGCCTTGAACTTGACGTCGCCCTCGGCCGGCAGGCCGGTCGCGGCGGTGGCCGCGAACGTGGCGCCGCCGTCGGTGCTGGCGTAGAACCTCCCGCCGCTGAAGCCGTAGAACCTCCTGGCGTTCACCCGGTCGGACTCGACCACGGCGCCCGTCGGGATGCCGGTCGAGGCGGTCCAGCTGTTGCCGAAGCCGACGGAGTGGTGGACGGCCACGCCCTTGGGCGCCCAGACGAACCGGGAGCCGTCGGCCGCCGCCGCGACGGTGCCGCCCTCGTTGATCCCGCCCGGCTCGGTGCCCTGGAACCAGTTGGCGCCGCCGTCGGTGGAGAAGGCCACGTGGCTGTCGTTCGGCCGATCGGCGTCGGTGAAGTTGCCCGCGCGGACCATGATGTTCGGGCTGGTCTCGGCGTAGTCGAGGCTGGTGGTCGAGGTGAAGTTGGGGGCGGTGAACATCATCGCCGGGACCTTGCCCAGGTCGGTGTGGCGGAAGCCGGCGATGTCGCCGAGGGCGCTGACCAGGGGCGGGCCGCTGGGCGGGCTGATCAGGTCGAGGACCGCGGTCTCCTCCAGGCCCCTCACCATCGGCTTGATGGTGATCTTCCCTCCGTCGTCCCACTTCGTGAGGTCCTCGGTGCCGTAGATCGTGGCGCCGGTGCCGTACATCATCCGGTCGGAGTCGAACGGGTCGATCTCCAGCGACTCGGTCATCCAGCCGAGCTTGGGCGTCTCCTCCGGCGGCTGCGGGTTCGTCCCGAAGGTCAGCCACGGCGCGGAGGAGATGTCCATCGTGTAGCGCTTGGTCCGCTCGGGGTAGGCGCCCCAGTCCCAGATGCGGGTCCAGGTCGCCCCGCCGTCGGTGGAGCGGAAGAAGACCACGTCGGGCCACCAGGAGATCTGGGTGGCGACCATGATGGTGCCGGGCTTCTGCCGGTCGATCGTCAGGCCGCTGTAGCCGTAGTAGGCGTCCGGCGAGTCGGACGGGACGGGGCTGATCCGCGTCCACGCGCCGGTCTTCGTGTCGAGCTTCCACACGTCGCCCTTGCCGCCGTCGTACGGCCCGCCGGTGTCGCTGGTGGCGATGTAGAGGGTGCCGCTGGTGTGGTCCAGCACGCCCTTGTGCGCGATGTAGCCGGTCGGCTGCCCGGCGACGCGGGTCCAGGTCGCGCCGGCGTCGGAGGAGCTGTAGACCGTGTTCTCCTTGTCGGCGACGCCGACGTAGATCTTCTTCGTGGCCGCGCCGGCCGACGACGAGGCCGGGTCGAAGGTCACCCAGACCACGCCGGGCCGGTGGTTCAGGTAGCCGTTCGGGTCGGCGGGGTCCTGGGCGTAGTTCCCGGGGTTCGGGAAGCTCGCGACCTTGGCCCAGGTGGCGCCGGAGTCGGTGCTGCGCCACAGGCCGTTGCCCTCGGGCGCACCCAGGTAGAGGATCTTATTGTCGTTGGGGTCGACGGCCAGCCGCTCGCCCATGCCCCGGCCGGGCATGTTGCCGCCGAGCTTGAAGGGCAGCTCGGTGACCTTCCAGGTCTTCCCCCGGTCGGCCGAGCGCAGGATCGCGCCCTTGTTGGGATCCCAGTCGTTGGTGTACATCCCGGCGGCGACGTAGACGCGGTCGGGGTCCACCGGGTCGGTGGCCAGGCTCACCACGCCGTTGTAGCCCCACTTGTCCCAGCCGACCCAGTCGAGCAGCGGGATCCAGCTCTTGGCGGCCTGATCCCACCGGTAGGCGCCGCCGATGTCGGTGCGGGCGTAGACGAGGTTCTTCTCCTTCTGGTTGAAGATGATCCCCGGCACGAACCCGCCGCCGTCGATCCGGACGTTCTTCCACTCGTTCGTCTCGGCGGCGGCCAGGGTGGCCTGGACCGCAGTCGCCGGAGCCGCGGCCCGCGCGGTGGCCGAGGCGGCCCCGCCCGTGACGGCCGTGCCGACCGCCGCGCACGTCACCGCCGCGGCGGCGAGCACGCTGAACAGTCTTCTTCGCATGTACGGCTTCCCTCCGCAGAGCAATGGACAGACCGCCATGCACGATCAGGGAGCGGGAACCCGACCTTCGACCGCCCGCGATGCGCGTGCATGAGCGCCCGCAGGCTCACACGACCGCCCCGGGACCGTCAATAAGTTTGAACGGTCAACCAACAAAAGCCAGGTGGTGCGGGGACGCCGATGTAATTTTCACACCGTTCACGCCCCGGAGGGCTCCGGCGCGCACATGCGCGGCCCCCCGGGTCCGCCCGCCGGGCCCTTCCCGGCCTCCCCCCGCTCCGCCTCCGGCCCGACCAGCAGGCGCGAGCCCGGGCCGCGCGAGGCGAGCACGTCGTCCGGGTTGGCCAGCGCGCAGCGGTCCAGGGACAGGCAGCCGCAGCCGATGCACTCGGTCAGGCCGTCGCGCAGGCGCTGGAGCTGGCGGATCCGGTCGTCCAGCTCGCTCCGCCACAGCGCGGAGAGCCGGGCCCAGTCCTCCCGGTTCGGGGTGCGCCCGTCCGGCAGCGCGGACAGGGCGTGCTGGATCGTCCTCAGGGGGATGCCGACCCGCTGGGAGGCCCGGATGAAGGCGATCCTGCGCAGGGTGTCGCGGGTGTAGCGGCGCTGGTTGCCCGCCGTGCGGCGGCTGCGGATCAGACCCTTGGCCTCGTAGAAGTGCAGGGCCGAGACCGCGACCCCGCTGCGGGCGGCCAGCTGGCCGACGGTGAGTTCCGTGCTCTGGGACACGGGGCCCATCCTAACCCGACCTGAAGCAATATCGAGGTTTCCTCCGGGAGGGGCGGCCGGGCCCTCCGGCGCCGCGTCCGCCCGGCGGGGCCCGGGGCCGCCCGGACCCGGCGGCAGGATAGGAATGGACCCATGACGAGAGCACTGGTGCTGGGCGGCGGAGGCATCGCGGGGATCGGCTGGGAGGCCGGGATCATCACCGGTCTGCGGCGCGAGGGAGCGGACCTGGGCGAGGCGGACCTGGTGGTCGGCACGTCCGCCGGGTCGGTGGTGGGCGCGCTCGTGGCCGCCGGGGCGGACCTGGAGAGCGCGGTCGCCGCGCAGGCGGACGCGGAGCCCCGGGCGACCGTGCCCGCGGTCGACACCGCCACCGGGGAGTTCACCGTCTGGGAGCGGGACTCCGGGGTCCCGCTGGTCTCCGCGGTCGCCTCCAGCTGCGCCGTGCCCGGCGTGTTCCCGCCGGTGGAGATCAACGGGCGCCGCTACATGGACGGCGGGGTCCGCTCGACGACCAACGCCGACCTGGCCGAGGGCTGCTCCGCCGTGGTGGTCGTGGAGCCGCTGGCGCACCTCACCCCGCGCGCGGCCCTGGCGGCGGAGACCGCCGGGCTCGGCGGCGCCGAGGTCGTCCACGTGGGCCCCGACGAGGCGGCCGTCGCGGTCTTCGGCGTCGACGTCCTCGACCCGTCCCTGTGGCGCCCCGCCTTCGACGCCGGCCTCGCCCAGGCCCCGGCCGTCGCCGGGAGCGTGCGCGAGGCATGGCGCTGAACGCGCCCGTGTGGATCGTCAGCGGGCCGCCGGGCGCGGGCAAGTCGACCGTGGCCGCGGCCCTGCTGGCCCGGCTCGACCCGGTGCCCGCCCTGCTGGACAAGGACACCGCCTACGGCGGCTTCGTGGCGGCCACCCTGCGCGCCGCCGGCCGCGACCCCGGCGAGCGCGAGGGCCCCTGGTACGACGAGCACGTCAAGCGCTACGAGTACGGGGGCCTGACCGCGCTGGCCCGGCAGATCCGCTCCCACGGCTGCCCCGTCATGCTCGACGGGCCCTTCACCTCCCAGGTGCACGACGCGGACCTGTGGTCGGCCTGGGTCGCCGAGCTGGGCGGGCCCCCGGTCCACCTGGTCTGGGTGCGCTCCGACGGCCCCACCCTCCGCGCCCGCCTGGCGCGGCGCGGCCTGGCCAGGGACGCCGGCAAACTGGCCCGTTTCGACGAATACCTGCGGGTGATCCGGGTGGACGAGCCGCCGGCGGTCCCGCACACCGAGATCGACAACCGCCCCGGCGCCCCGGGCCTCGGCGAGCAGGCGGAACGGGCCGTGGCCCGGGCCCGCCGGGCCACGGCACCGGCACCGGCACGCCGCAGGACGGACCGGCCGGGCGGGTAGCGGCGGCCGGGGCGCGCCGCGGGCACAGGCGGCCGGGCCTGCGCGGCACGCCGCCGCGCCGTCCTCCGGCCGGCGACCCGCCCGGCCGGTCCGTCAGTGCTCGACCTCCCAGTCGTGCGGGCCCAGGACGTGGGCGCCGCCCCGGGGCTCGACGCAGCCCTTCTCCACCAGGACGGCGAGGCTGCTGCGCACCTTCTCCTCGGGCAGGTCCGCCACGTGGGCCACGTCCGCCGTCTCGGCGACGCGGCCGTCCACGGCGAGATAGGCCACCGCCTCGTAGACGGTCATGTCGTCGAGTGACAGGGTCTGCACGTCGCGGGCATCGTGCCGCATGGCCGTACCTCCTTCAAGAACAACCGCCGGCTCCGGGGCGACCGGCCGGGTCCGTCCGCCTCCCGCGGACGCGGGAGGCGGACGGCTCAGCGCTGCCGGGCGCCCTCGCGCAGCCGCTCGGGATCGACCTGGCGCTCGGGGTGGCGGCGGAGGTACTCCTCCTCGAGCTCCTCGGTCCGCGTGGTGTGGTTGGCGAGCGCGTCGGCGGAGCCGTGCAGGAACGTGTCCGTGCGGGTCGCGTGGAGCTGGCGCAGCTCGCGCACCAGGTCGTCCTCGGGCAGGTCCTTAGGATCGATTCCCATCGTCATGGGATCCGCCTACCCCGCCAGGGCGGCTCCTCACCTCCGCCCCGGCGCGCGGGGCGGTACGGCTCATATTGGAACGGTTCCACGAAAATGAGTCAGATTTCATGACATGTTCTCATTGCGGCCATACCGGGAGGGCCTTACCTTCCCGGTATGGATCTAGAGCTCCGACACCTCAGGATCGTGCGCGCGGTCGCCGAGGCCGGGAGCGTCACCAAGGCGGCCACCCACCTCGGGCTGGCCCAGCCTGCGCTGACCGCGCAGCTCAAGCGGATCGAGCGGGTGCTGGGAGGCACCCTCTTCGACCGCGACCACAACGGCGCCAGACCCACGCCCCTCGGAGAGCTGGTGCTGGCCCGGGCGCGGGTGCTGCTGCCCGCCGCCCGGGAGCTCCAGGAGGAGGCCGTGCGGTTCGCCAACGCCGGCGGGGGGATCCCCCGCTACCGCCTCGGCGCCACCAACGGACCGATCCTGGGAGGGCTGGTGGACCGGCTCATGACCGCATGGCCGTCGACACCGGTGACGACCTACACCTCCTGGTCGGCCAGGGAGCTGAACACGATGCTCACCACCGGCCGGCTGGACTTCGCGATCATCGGCGCCTGCGGGGACAGCCCGCCGCCGGTGGACGGGCCCGTCACCTGGGTGACCGTCGCGGTGGACCCGGTCTTCGTGATGCTCAGCGACGACCACCCGCTGGCGGGCCGGAGGGAGGTGGAGCTGGGCGAACTGGCCGACGAGGAGTGGGCGGCCGCTCCCGGGGACGGCTGCTTCGGCGACTGCTTCGCCGCGGCCTGCGCCCGGGCCGGGTTCACGCCGAAGACCGTCTACGAGAGCGACGTGAACACGTGCATCCACCTGGCCATGATCGGCCGCGCCCTCGCGCTCTGCCAGGCGACCTTCCAGCCCGCCGTGGGACTGGGGCTGATGCCGCTGGCCGGGGCCCCGCTGCGCTGGCGGCACCTGCTCGGCTGGCACCCGGAGTCGCCCGTCGCCCGGGTCGCCCCGCTCATCGCCGAGCACGCCCGGGCCGCCCATGCCGACGCCGTACGGCGGAGCAGGCGGTACGCCGACTGGCTGGCCGGCTCCTCCGGCCTCCTCCCGCAGGACCCCGACGCCGCCCCTCAGGTCCTCGGCACCCCCTCGTGACCCCGCCCGGTCGCGGGCCCGCCGACCACCGCGGGCCCACCGCC
>NZ_BAAAUT010000081.1:0-23646 GCF_039534085.1 Planomonospora alba | reverse complement strand
GGCCCGGCCCCGGCCCGGCGGGACCGCGCGGCGGCCCCGCGGGCACCGGGTGCGGCGGCACCGCGGTGGCGCCGCGGTGGGGTGGCGGCGGCACCGCTGCGCCGGATGGCGCTCCGGGGGCGCGGCGCTCCCTGGGCGCCCCCGGAGCACCACGGGCCGCTCCCTGACCGTTGACCCGTCAGGGAGCGAGTCCGAGATACTCGAACCAGTCGAAGTCGGCGGCGTTCCCGCCGTTCCCGCCGTTTCCGCTGCTCCCGCCGTTCTCGGCGGCGGCGTACATGCCGATGTAGGCCCCGGTGAAGCCGCCCGCCACCGTCGAGCTCAGCAGGCGCCCGTCCAGCGGCTCGCCCACCGGCCGCCACTCGCCCGCGGCCGTGGCGTAGCGCAGGCCGTACTCCTGGCCGCGGGCCTCGATCCCGAGGAGGATCCGGCCGCCGGGCACCGGGACGCGGGCCGTCACCGTCTCCTCCCCCGCCCGGCGCACGACCGTCTCCAGGCCCCGCTCGGTGAGCACGTGGCGGATGTGGAAGTCGTCGTTCTGCACCAGCACCAGGCCCGCGCACTCGCCCGGCCCGGGGGTGAAGTCGAGCGCGGCGTGCACGGCGAAGTCCCGGTGCTCCTGGCGGCGCGCCACCAGGCTCGGGTTCCCCCGCTGCGCGAGCGTCTCCGGGCGGACCCGCAGCCGCAGGTGGCCCGGGCGCTCGGTCAGGCTCCAGTACGGCTCGCGCGGCGTGCGCAGGTGGTTCCAGCACGGCGCCAGCCGCGGCGCGTCGAAGTGGTCGCAGGCGGGCTCGGCGGGCCAGCGGTGCTCGGGCAGCGCGGGCGCCCGGCACTCCGGCTCGACCCGGGCGGCCAGCGGCCAGCCGTCCTCCCAGCGGACCGGCGTCAGGAAGGTCTCCCGGCCGAGGTTGTAGTGGTAGCCGCCGTAGGGCCGCATGGCGAGCAGGACCATCCACCACTCCCCGCCGGCCGTGCGGACCAGGTCGCCGTGGCCGGTCCCGGTGATCGGGTGGTCGCGGCCCAGGTCGCGGTGGGTGAGGATCGGGTTGCGCGGGTTGCCGCGGTACGGCCCGGTCACGTGCTCGGCGCGGGCGACCGTCACCGCGTGGTCGAGGTCGGTGCCGCCCTCGGCGATCACGAGGTGGTAGCGGCCGTCCACCTTGTACAGGTGGGAGGCCTCCGGCCAGACCGCGTCGCGCAGCGCGCCGGTCCAGAGCACGTGCTCGGGCCCGGTCAGCGTCATCGAGGCGAGGTCCAGCCGGCGCAGGAAGACCTCGCCCCGGCCGTCGGCGTCGACCGGCCGGTTGGCGGTGACCCACGCGCTCCCGTCGTCGTCGAAGAAGAGCGACGGGTCGTAGGCCCCCGGCAGGTCCAGCGGGTACGGCTCGCTCCACGGCCCCGCCGGGTCGGCGGCGGTGACGACGAAGTTGACGCTCCCGCCGGGCCCGTCGACCAGCGTGGTGATCACGTGGAACAGGCCGCCGTGGTGGCGGATGGTGGGGGCGTAGATCCCGCCGCTCGGCCGGACGCCGTCCAGCGGCAGCTGGGACGGGCGGTCCAGCACGTGCCCGAGCCGCCGCCAGTGCACCAGGTCCCGGCTGTGGAAGAGCGGCACCCCGGGGTACCACTCGAAGCTGGAGGTGACCAGGTAGTAGTCGTCCTCCACCCGGCAGATCGACGGGTCGGGGTGGAACCCCGGGATGACCGGGTTGGCGAACGTCCTCATCCGTGCGCCTCCACGGGCCCGGCCCGGCGGGCGGCGGCCCGCCGGGGGGGTCGGCAGGTGACTCACCTCCGGTGCCCGCCGTCAGCGGGCGAGGTTGTCGGTGAGCAGCTCGATGAGCGGCTCGCGGCGGACGCAGGCCGACAGCGCGAACGAGTCGGCCAGGGCGAGCAGCTCGTCGTCGGACAGGCCCACCAGCAGGGCGGCGTACTCCGGCAGCAGCGCCTGCGCGATCAGGATGTGCCGGATCAGGTCGTCGGTCTGGTAGCGCGCGCCCCACGGGTAGGGGTCCCAGCCGGGGAACTCGGTGGCCATCAGCTCGTGCAGCGGCGCCAGCACGTCGGCCGCCTCCTCCATGGTGGAGCCCCACCGGTCGGCGCCGAGCCGCGTCTTCTTGGCGATGAAGTCCCCGAACCGGCGCATGTACGGCCCGGCCGGGTCGGTGGTCACCAGGCCCTGCAGGCCGACGTCCTTGTAGGTCCACAGCGACCAGCCCGCCCCGTGGGCGTCGAAGATCTCCAGCTGGTCGGCGAGGATCTGGTAGCGCTGCGCGTCGATCGCGGGGTCGCCGGTGTAGACGGGGCCGAACTCGCCGACCCAGATCGGGGTGCCCGTCTCCCGCTGGAAGACGGTGCGCCGCTCGAAGGTGCGCTCCAGCTGCTCCCGGTCGACCCACTCGCCCCGGGTGTAGCCGGGGTACGGCCCGCCGTGCGCGAAGCCGGCCAGGGCGTAGTCGTGGCAGACGAAGACGGTGTTCTCGTAGACCTCGCGGAAGACCGAGAAGTCGGTGGAGTAGGTGTTGCCGTCGAGGAAGAGCACGTGGCCGGGGTCCACCGCGCGCAGCGCCTTGACCAGCCGGTCGTAGAACGGCCCGATCGCCTTGCCCGAGGCGTCGCCGGGCTCGTTGACGGGGTTGTACCCGGCGACGTAGGGCTGGTCGCGGTAGCGGTCGGCGATCACCTCCCACAGGTGCACCACGCGGTCCTGGAAGTGGCGGTGCTGCCAGAACGCGGCGATGTGGGTGGGGTTGTCGGAGTGCCAGTGCTGGTTCTGCGCCCCGGGCACCGCGTGCAGGTCGAGCACGCTGTAGATGCCGCGCTCGGCGAGCAGGGCGACGACGCGGTCGAGGTGCCGGAAGCCGCGCTCGTCGACCTCGAACGGGCGCTCGTCGGACTCCAGGTGGCGGTAGTTGAACGGGATCCGCACGCAGTTGACGCCCATCGAGGCCAGCAGGTCGGCGTCCTCCGCACCGAAGAAGGAGGTCAGCAGCCGGTCGAAGAACAGCTCGGCCTTCTCCTCCCCGATCGCCTGGCGCACCGCCTCCCGCATCCCCGCCTCGTTGGCCGGGTAGCCGGTGATGAAGTTCTCCATGTTGAGCCAGCCCCCGAGGCCGACCCCACGCAGCCTCACCGGAGTGCCAGCCGAGTCGACGAGTTGGGATCCGGAGACACGCAGAGTCATCAAATCTCCCTTGTCACGGAGAAGTAAAGATCTTTTGAAACTTTCAGCCTAATTCCGAATGTTTCACTCTCGGGCGAGGATAGATAATCGCTCATCAGGCGTCAATAGACCGGTGGAAGCGCTCCCAGTGACGGTCGGCACATCGGGGAGAGCATCCGAAAGTTTTCGGGTACACTTCACCCCATGCCAACGAAGAAGCGGGTGACGATCGCCCTGATCGCCGAGGAGGCCGGCGTCTCGGTCCCCACGGTCTCCAAGGTCATCAACGGCCGGCCCGAAGTCGCCCCGGAGACCCGCCAGCGGGTGGAACGCCTGCTGCACCTGCACGGCTACCAGCGCCGTGTCGGCCAGGCAGAGGGCCCGGTGGGCCTCGTCGACCTGGTCTTCTCGGAGATCGAGAGCCCGTGGGCGATGGAGATCGTCCGCGGCGCCGAGACCGCCGCCCGCGAGGCCGGGGCCAGCGTCGTGATCACCGTGCTGCACTCCCACGCCGGTCCCGGCCGCGACTGGCTGGAGCGCATCGCGGCCCGGCGCACCGACGGCGTGGTGATCGTCGCCTCCCGGCTCTCGTCCGGGCTCCAGCGGCAGCTCAGCGCCCGGTCGATGCCGTTCGTGGTCGTCGACCCGGAGGGCGAGCCCCCGGCGGGCATCGCCTCGGTGGGCGCCACCAACTGGAACGGCGGCCTGGCCGCCACCCGGCACCTGCTGGAGCTCGGGCACCGCCGGATCGGGATCATCGGCGGCCCGGCCGACATGCTGTGCAGCCGGGCCAGGATCGACGGCTACCGGGCCGCGCTGGAGACCGCGGGCGTCGCCGTGGCCCCCGAGCTGATCCGCCCCGGGGACTTCCTGGTCGACTCCGGCCGCCTCCAGGGCGAGGAGCTGCTCGCCCTGGACGAGCCGCCCACCGCCGTCTTCGCCGGCAGCGACCTGCAGGCGTTCGGCGTGCTGGAGGCCGCCCGCCGCCGGGGCCTGCGCGTCCCCGAGGACCTCAGCGTGGTCGGCTTCGACGACCTGCCGCTGGCCCGCTCGGCCTGGCCGGCCCTGACCACCGTCCGCCAGCCGCTGCAGGAGATGGCCGCCCTGGCCACCCGGATGGTGCTGGCCTCCGGGGCGGCCGCCCCGGAGGCCAGGCGGGTGGAGCTGGCCACCGAGCTCATCGTCCGCGAGAGCACGGCGCCGCCCCGCTCCTGAGCGGTCGCGCGGCGCCCGCCGCCGGCCGGACGCCCGGCGGCGGGGCCCGCGCCGTCCGCTCATCCCTTCGTCGCCCCCGCCGTGAGGCCGCCGACGAGCTGGCGCTCGGCGACGGCGTAGAACGCCAGCGCCGGGATCATCGCCACGATGACGTAGGCAAGGACCCGGGCGGTGTCGGAGGAGTACTGGCCGCTGAACTGCTGCACCCCCACCGGGATGGTCCACCACCCGGGGTCGTTGAAGACGACCAGCGGCAGGAAGAAGTTGTTCCAGCTGTTCACGATCGCCAGC
The DNA here is from genome assembly GCF_039534085.1 of Planomonospora alba. Taxonomy (NCBI): domain Bacteria; kingdom Bacillati; phylum Actinomycetota; class Actinomycetes; order Streptosporangiales; family Streptosporangiaceae; genus Planomonospora; species Planomonospora alba. The sequence goes on along the minus strand of NZ_BAAAUT010000081.1, from coordinate 18,977 downwards.
ACCGAGACCGTGGCGATGGCCGGCCGGGCCATCGGCAGCAGGATCCGCCAGAAGAACCCGAACGCCGAGCAGCCGTCGAGCGTGGCGGCCTCCTCGACCTCGCCGGGGATGCTCCGGAAGAAGCCCCGCAGGATGATGATCGTCATCGGCAGGCCGAAGGCCGCCTGGGGCAGGATCACGCCGAGCGGGTTGTCCAGCAGGCCCAGCCCGCGCAGCAGCACGAACAGCGGCAGGATCGCCACCGCGAACGGGAACATCAGCCCCATCGTGAACAGGGTGAACATCATCTCCCTGCCCCGGAAGGCGAACCGGGCGAAGACGAACCCCGCCATGGCCGAGGCGCCCACCACGAGGACGGCCGTCGCCACCGCGATGAACGTGCTGTTGCCGACCTGGCGCCAGAAGTCCGGCGAGAGCAGCACGTCGGTGTAGTTCGACGCCACCCAGGGCGACGGCAGCCCGAACGGGTTGCTCGACAGCTGCTGGTTGCTCTTGAACCCGCTCAGCACGCCGTACAGGATCGGCACGACGATGAACGAGCCGGCCGCGATGACGATCACGTGCAGGCCCAGGTGCCGGAGCCTGCGCTCTGTTCTCACCCGCTCCCGGGTGCTGACGCGGCTCATCGCAGGTCTCGCATTCCGGTGATCGCCCCTTCGGTGTCGCGGCGCATGACGAACCTCTGGTAGCCCAGCGCGAAGACGAGGCTGATGAGGAACATCACGACGCTGATGGCGCTGGCGTAGCCGACCTGGTAGCGCCGGAAGCCGTAGTCGAACATCGTGACCGCCATCGTCTCCGACGAGTGGATGGGCCCGCCCTCGGTGAGCACCCAGACCAGGTCGAACAGCTGGATGGCGCCGATGACGGACAGGAAGACGCTGATGCGGATCGTCGGGCCCAGCAGCGGCAGGGTCACGTGGCGGAAGACCTTCCAGCCGCTCGCCCCGTCCAGCTGGGCGGCCTCGATCAGCTCCTTGGGGATGCCCTGCCGCCCGGCCAGGTACAGGATCATGTGCAGGCCGAAGTACTTCCACGTCATGACGAGGAACAGCGAGTACATGACCGTCGAGGGGTCCGACAGCCAGGTCGAGGCCAGGCTCTCCAGCCCGACCAGGCCCAGCAGGTGGTTGGCCATGCCCCTCTCGGGCGAGAGGAACATCGAGAACAGCACGCCGGTGATGACCTCGGACAGCACGTACGGCGCGAAGAACAGCAGCCGGTAGAAGGCCCGGCCGCGCAGCGGCTGGTTGAGCAGCAGCGCCAGGCCCAGGGCGAGCGGCAGCTGGACCACCAGCGACAGCACGATCAGCAGCAGCCCGCGCTGGAGGTCCCCGAGGAAGATGGGGTCGGCGAACATCCGGGTGAAGTTGTCCAGCCCGATGAAGTTCGTCGGCAGGAAGCCGAACCCGTTCCACTTGAAGAAGCTGGAGTAGCCGGCGAGCATGATCGGCGCCAGCACCAGCAGCACGAACAGCACCAGCGCGGGGAGCAGGAACAGCCCGACCGTGATCAGGCCGCGGAGCCGGCCGCCGCGCCGGGTCGCCTCGCGTTCCGGCGCGGTCCGCGCCCTGCGCGGTCCCGGGCGCGCCGGTCGCTTGTCCGCCAGGGTCTGGGGTCTCATCGCCTCTCCCCGATCGGGGGCCGGGCGCGCGGCCCGGCCCCTTCCGTCGTCTTCACTCGGTCGTCACTCCGACTGCGCCGCCGCCGTGATGTCGGCGACGACCTGCTCGGGCGTCTTCGACCCGGCGATGAGCTCGGCCACGCTGTCGTTGACCTGCTGGCCGACGGACGGCGGATAGGCCTGGTCGAGGTAGAGCTGGAAGCCGGTCGACTTGCCGAGGACCTCGGTCACCAGCTTGGCGTGCTTGTCCTTGACCGCGTCCTCGGTGCCCTTGACCGCCGGGAAGATCGCGCCCGTCTCGACGCCCTTGCGGTGGTTCTCCGGCTGGGAGATGAACTTCAGGAAGTCGACGGCCTCCGGGGGCGCGTCCGCGGCGACGGCGTTGCCGCCACCGCCGCCGAAGGAGTCGGTGGCCGCGCCCTTGCCGCCCTCGACCGCCGGGAACGGGAAGAAGCCGAGGTCGTCGCCGAGGTCCTTGGCGGTGTCGCGCTGCACGCTGGGCGCCCACTGGCCCATCAGTTCCATCGCGGCCTTGCCGTTGCCCATCGTGGCCGCCTGGCCGTCGGGCTTGTCGTAGTCGGCGCCGAGGAAGCCCTCCTGGAACGGCTTGAGGTCGACCAGCTCCTTGAGCTTCTGCCCCGCGGTCACGAAGTCGGGGTTGTCGAACGACTTGGTCTCGGCCGCCTTCTTCAGCGCGTCCAGGCCCGCCACCCGCATGGCCAGGTAGGCCCAGTAGTAGTGGCCGGGCCACTTGGCCTTGCCGGCCAGCGCGATCGGGGTGATCCCGGCCGCCTTGAGCTTCTTGACGTCCTCCAGGAACTCGCTCCAGGTGGTCGGCGGCGCGTCGATGCCCGCCTGGGCGAAGAGCTTCTTGTTGTACCAGAAGCCCACCATGCCGATGTCGTGCGGCACGCCGTACGTCTTGCCGTCGACCTGGTAGGACTGCAGGGCCACCGGGGAGAGGGTGTCGGACCAGGAGGAGATGTCAGCGGTGAGGTCCTTGACCAGGCTCGCCTCGACCTGCTGGGCCAGCACGCCGCCGCCCCAGGTGTGGAAGATGTCCGGGGCGTCGCCCGACTGGGTGACGGTCGTGAGCTTGGACTTGAAGTTCTCGACCTGCAGCGGGGTCACCTTGATGGTGACGTTCGGGTGCTGCGCCTGGTACTCCTTGACCAGGGAGTCCCACACGGGCAGCATCGGTTCGATGTTGTGGATGTGCCACCACTCGATGGTGACCTTGCCGTTGGCTGAGGCGTTCCCGTCCGCCTGCCCGCCGTCGCCCTCCTGGCCTCCGCCACACCCCGCGAGGAGTAGCGCGGCCGTCGCAATCGTCACCACACTTCGCCGACTGAAGGACCTCACAGTGGCCTTCCTTCCTCTGCCGTCGCTACCGCAGATGTGATCCGCTGAGGCGGATGTGATCTCTGAAAGTTTCATCGGGTTACCGATAGTTTCTGGAGATGGCGCCGAGGTTACATGGGCTTTTCCTCCGTATCAACGGCCGTCTTCACACCGTTATCAAGCGAGTGGAGATCGACCCTCTGCGGAGATGTCGGCGCAGGAAACGCGGCATCCCGGAGCCGGAAAGAGATAAGACGATCTTTAGAAAGTTTCGGAAACCGGGCGGCACCCGCGATGACCTCCTCCGCGGCGCGGGAGAGCCCGCCCGGGGACGCCCCTCCCGGACCCGCCCGCGCCCCCTCGGCGACCGGCCGGGAGGGCGGGTCCGGGCGCTCGGCCGATTCCCCCGGCGAGCGTCCCGAGTGCGAATATGTTCGGGTTATGAGACACCCGATGGAAGGTCATGATCTGTGAGGCGGTTACTCACGGTCCTGCTGCTCGCCTGCGCCGCGCTGCTCGGTGCGGTCGCCCCGGCCCAGGCCCACAACGTGCTGATCGGCAGCGATCCGAAGGACGGCGCCGAGCTCGCCACCGGGCCGGAGGAGATCACGCTCACCTTCGACCAGCCGGCCCGGCAGGGCTTCGCGCAGATCAGCCTGACCGGTCCGGACGGCGCCCGCTGGGAGGACGGCAAGACCTCCGTCGACGGCGCGGAGGTCAGCGTCCGGGTGCGGCCCCTCGGCCCGGCCGGGAAGTACGTGGTGGGCTACCGCATCCTCTCCTCCGACGGCCACCCCGTCTCCGGCAAGGTGACCTTCACCCTGACCGCTCCGGGACCGGGCGCGGCCGCGCCCTCCCCGTCGGCGTCCTCCGCCGGGGACGCCGGTGCGGGCCCCGGTGCGGACGCCGGCGCCGACTCCACCGGAGCCTCCGCTGCGGCCTCCCCCGGGCAGTCCGCCCCCGCCGCCCCGCCGGGCGCCGCCGCGCCCGCGCCCTCCGGCCCCGCCGGCCGGGAGCAGGCCCCCGGCCTGAGCGCCCAGGCGGCCGAGGCCGCGCAGAACGGCGGCGCCGGGATGGCCGTCGTCTGGATCGCCGCGGCCCTGGTCCTGCTGGGCGGTGCCACCGTGGTGGCGATGCGCCGCACCCGCGGGCAGGCGGACGCGTCATGACCGCGATCGCACAGCGCCGTGCCGCCGAGTCGGACACGGTGCGCAGGCTGCTCGCCGGCGGGCTCGTCTCCGGCGCGCTGGTCGCCGTCCTCGTCGCGACGGCGCTCGGCGCGGAGGAGGCGGTGCCCGGCATCGCGCTCCCCGGCCCGGTGGTGGTCTACGGGCTCCCGGTGCTGCGGGTGCTGCTGGACCTGGCCGCGGTCGCGGTGGTCGGGCTGAGCGTGCTGCCGAAGCTGCTCGGCTTCGACGACCCCGAGCGCACCGAGCCGGTGATGCGCCGCGCCCGGCCGATGGCCGTCTCGTTCGCCTGGGCCTGGGCGCTGCTGGCACTGGTCGTCATCGTCTTCCAGACCGCCGAGCTGAACCCGGGGGCGGTCCCCACCCCCGGCATGATCGCCGAGTACGTCGACAACGTCGGCGCGGGCCAGGGCATGCTGTTCAGCGCCGCCTGCGCGCTCGCCTGCGCCGCGATCGGGCTGCTGGCCGTGCGGTTCGGCGAGAAGGTCCCGGCGGAGCTGCGGATCGTGGTCGCCTTCTTCGGCCTGCTGCCGATCCCGGTCACCGGCCACGCGGTGGACTCGGTCTGGCACGACCCGATCATGATCTCGATGGAGCTGCACGTGATGGGCTCGGCCGCGTGGACCGGCGGGCTGCTCATGGTGATGCTGCACCTCGCCCGGGACCGGGGGCTGCTGGCGCGGGTGCTGCCGAAGTTCTCGAAGCTGGCGACCATCGCCCTGATCCTGGTCAACCTCTCCGGTGTGATCACCGGTCTGTCCACGATCGCCCTCACCCCCGGCACCGAGCTGCCCGCCTCGCTGGTGACCAGCGAGTACGGCCTGCTCCTTGTGGCCAAGGCGGCGATCGTGGCGCTGCTGATCCCGATCGCCGCCCACATCCGCTTCCGCCTCCTGCCGCGCATCGAGCGGCAGGAGGCGACGGCGGTGGCCGCGTGGGCGGCGGCCGAGCTGACCGTGCTGGGGCTGACCTACGGCGTCGCGGTGGCCCTGACCACGGCGACCATCGCCTGAGGCTCCCCCTCCTCGATCGCGCGGAGCCGGAACCGGCCGAGGAACCACTCGCCGCCCAGCCACAGGGCGGCGAGCGCGGTCCCGCCGATCGCCATGGTCACCGGCGAGACCACCGGCGGGGACTCCAGCCAGATGTTCTGCGAGCGCAGCGCCAGGTCGACCGCGAGGGTCGCGACGAGCGAGCCGGCCAGCGCCCGCAGCACCGGGATCCGGACCAGGAACGCCAGGTCGATCGCGAGCGCCCCGGCGATCAGGAAGAACGGCACCGCCGAGCGCGGGAAGTCCGCGACCGCCAGCAGCGGCCAGATCAGCGAGCGGTAGACGACGTACGTGGCGGCCACGGCGGTGGCGGCGAAGGCGCGGCCGATCATCGCCCGGGCGAAGACGAGCACGATCATCGCGGCGACCACGCCGTACAGGGGATAGACCTCGTCGGGCACCGGGAGCGAGAAGTCGACCACCATCCCGCGGTCCACCGGGCGGCCCATCTGGTCGGCGGCGAACTGCAGCAGGATCGGCTCGGCCTCCGGCTTGCCGGCGTCCCACGCCTTGATGCCGAAGACGCCGTACTCCTGGTGCTGCGCGGGGAACCAGACGTTCTCGAACATGAACACGAACAGCCCGCCGAGGACGAGCGTGCGCATCCGCCCGGGGGGCGCGCCGAGGAACCAGCCCCGGATCACCCCGCAGATCATGAAGAACGTGCCGATGTACAGCAGCATGTGCGAGGGGCTCCACGAGGTGATGTCGAGCCCGTTGACGCGGTGGTTGATCAGGTCCAGCGGCACGGCGACCAGGAAGGTGCCGGTGCCCCACTGGATGAGGCGCTGCGCGGTGCGGTCCACGCCGTAACCGGTGTAGACGTGGACGATGGTCAGGGCGACGACGACGACCGTGCCGACGCTGTTGAGCAGGTGCGGCGGGGCCAGGTCGTCGCGGAGCCACTTGAAGTGCCACGAGACGTCCCAGGACGCCCCCAGCACCTTGAGGACGAAGGCCGCCAGCCACCCGAGGTAGAGGACGCGGAACAGGTCCGCGGGGGTCTCCCGGCCGGCCTCCCCCCGCGTCCAGTACGGCAGAGCCCACCCGGCGACCGCCGCGGCTCTTCTTCTCAAGGATGCTGCAGGTTTCACGCATCGAAATGATGCCCGCCGTTTATGAAGACCGCAATCGGGCAGAAGCCGGGGTTCTCCCGGATAATCACCAAGCATGAGCGTTCTCGTGCGGGCCGGTGGGCCCGATGACGTCGAATCCGTGCTGCACGTCAAGAACACCTCCTGGCGCTCGGCCTACCGGGGGCTGCTCCCCCAGGACTTCCTGGACGGCCTGGCCGTCACCTCCCGGGCGGTGGAGGCCTGGCGGGAGCTGATCGGCTCGGGCGAGCGGCACCTGGTGGTGGGCGAGGCCGGCGGCCGGATCGTCGGCTTCAGCGTGTACGGCCCGGCGGAGGACGCCGCGATCGGCGGCGGGGAGGTCTACGCGATCTACCTGCTCGCCGAGCACTGGTCCACCGGGCTGGGCCGGGCGCTGCTGACGCGCTCGGTCGACCATCTGCGGGAGCTGGGGTTCGACAGGGCCGGCCTGTGGGTGCTGGAGGGCAACACGCGGGCCCGCCGGTTCTACGAGCGCTTCGGCTTCGCCCCCACCGGCCGGGTCGAGAACGTGGCCGGCCTGCCGGTCGAGGTCCCCGAGCTGCACTACGGAATGGTGCTCGCGCCGGACCCCGGCCGGCCCGGCACGGCGTAGCGCTCCCGCCGCCCCGGCCGCCCGTCACGCCCCCCGGCCGGTCGCGGAACCCCCGCCCCCGCCGGTCAGGGCCTCCCAGACCGCGGCGGGGGTCAGGGGGGTCGCGGTGATCCGGCCCGCGGCCTCCGGCAGGGCCGCGGCGACCGCGTTGCCGACCGCCGCGGGCGGCCCGATGATCCCGGCCTCCCCGGCGCCCTTCATGCCGCCGGGCGTCACCGGGGACGGCGTCTGCACCAGCCTCACCTCGATGGCGGGCAGGTCCGGCGCGCCCGGCGGGAAGTAGTCGGCGACCGGCTGCCCGGCGGGGGTGTGGACCGCCTCCTCGCTCAGCGCCATCCCGATGCCCTGCGCGATGCCGCCGCGCAGCTGCCCCTCGACGATCGCCGGGTTCACCACGACGCCGCAGTCGTTGACCGCCCAGTAGCCCTCGACCTCGACCGCGCCCGTCTCCGGGTCGACGGCGACCGCCGCCGCGTGGGCGCCGAAGGCGAAGGTGTAGGCCGCCGGGTCGTAGGTCACCCGCTCCTCCAGGCCGGGCGCGACCCCCTCGGGCAGGTCCCAGCCCCGCCAGGCGGCCAGCGCGACCTCCGCCAGCGTGCGGCGGGCCGCCGGGTCGCCCTTGACCCGCACGGCCCCGTCGGCGATCTCCAGGTCGCCCGGGGCGGCCTCCAGCTGGTGGGCGGCGATCAGCCTGATCTTCTCGCGGAGCCGTACCGCCGCCTGGACGATCGCCGCGCCGCCCAGCGCGAGGGAGCGGCTGGCGATGGCGCCCACCGGCGAGTACGGCGTGGCCGCGGTGTCGCCGAGCAGCACCCGGACCCGCTCCAGCGGCACCCCCGTGTGGTCGGCGGCCAGCTGCGCCAGCGCCGTCTCGATGCCCTGGCCGACGGCCGCCACCCCGGAGGCGACCACCACCGAGGCGTCCTGCTCCATGCGGAGCACCGCCGTCTCGTACCCGCCGGACTGGACGCCCGCCTGCCGCATCGCCTCCGACGGGCCCATGCCGGTGGTCTCGACGTGGCAGGAGAAGCCGACGCCGCGCCGCCGCCCGTCGGCCGGGCGCGCCGGCGGCCGGACCATCTCCCGCAGCGCCCGCAGCGCGGCGGGGTAGTCCCCGGAGTCGTACGGCTGCCCGGTCCGGGTGGTGTACGGCAGCTCGCCCGGGCCCGGCAGGTTGCGCAGCCGCAGCTCGACCGGGTCCGCCCCGAGCAGGCGCGCGGCCTCGTCCACCAGCCGCTCCCGGGTCCAGGCCGCCTCGGGCTGGCCGAAGCCCCGGTAGGAGCCGGTGGGCGTGGTCGTCGTCACCGCCGCGCGCACCCGCGCGCCCGCCCGGTCGAAGCGGTACGGCCCGGGCAGCATCACCGCCGTCAGCGCGATCGGCGAGATGCCCACGTTGGACGGGTGCGCGCCGAGGTCGCCGAGGACGTCGCAGTGCAGCGCGCGGAACCGGCCGTCGCCGTCGAAGGCGAGCCGGGCGCGGTGCACGGCGTCGCGGGCGGGCAGGGTGGCCGACAGGTGCTCGGTGCGCGACTCGGCCCACCGCACCGGCCGGCCCAGCCGCATCGCGGCCAGGCAGACCAGCGTCTCGTCCGGGTAGACGTGCTCCTTGCCGCCGAATCCGCCGCCGGTGTCGCAGGCCAGCACCCGCACCCGCTCGCAGCCGAGCCCGAGCGCGGCGGCGAGGTGGTCGCGGACGTGGTGCGGGGCCTGCGTGGAGGCCCACACGGTCAGCTCGCCGTCGGCGAAGGAGGCCGCGATCCCGCGCGGCTCCATCGGGTACGGCGCGACCCTGCCCAGCCGGGTCGTCAGCTCGACCACGTGCCCGGCCGCGGCGATGGCCGCCTCGCACTCCTCGGCCGGGTCCCCCACCGCGAAGTCCGTGACCAGGTTGGTCCCCCACTCCGGGTGGAGCAGCGGCGCCCCGTCCTCCAGGGCGCGCTCCGCGCCGACCACCGGCGGCAGCTCCTCGACGTCCAGGTCGACCAGCTCGGCCGCGTCCAGGGCGGCCTCCTCGGTCCGCGCGACCACCAGGGCGACGGGCTGCCCGGCGTAGCGGACCGTCTCCTCCAGCACGGGGTAGTCCGAGGCCCGCTGGCCGGGCGCGAGCGCGACGCACGGCAGCCGCACCCCGGCGGCGTCCGCGGGCGTCAGCACGTCGAGCACGCCGTCGGCGGCCAGTGCGGCCTTGGCGTCGCAGCGGACCAGCCTGCCGTGCGCGACCGGGCTGCGCACCACGACCGCGTGGGCCATGCCCGGCAGGCGGACGTCCCGGACGAAGCGTGCCCGGCCGGTGAGCAGCCGGGCGTCCTCCCGGCGCGGCACCCGCGCCCCCACGTAACGACGGTCATCGCTCATCATCCGATGATGAACGGTGCGGCGGCCGAGGTCGACAGGCGCAAGCGCATCCGGGAATACGGACCTTCTGCGCACCCGCGACGTTCTGTCCGATATGCCGGGTGCCTGAGACTCCTCTCAGGAAGCACCGGGTTTCGGACAGTAGGCTCCACCGCATGAGGTTCAGGGGAAGGGCGGCCGCCTGGGTCGCGGCGGCCGTCGTGCTCGTGCTCGGCGCCGTGACCTGGCTGGTGTGGCCGTCCGAGTCGCGGGTCCGGGTGCTGGAGCAGGCGATCACGGTGGTCGACGGGCCCGCCGACGACCAGCGGGTGACGCTCGACACGAGCTTCTTCCCGCCCGCGGACGGCGGGAGGGCTCCCGCGGTGCTGCTCGCGCACGGTTTCGGCGGCAGCAAGCAGAGCGTGCGGGACGCCGCCGAACGGCTGGCCCGGGAGGGCTACGCCGTGCTGACCTGGTCGGCGCGGGGGTTCGGCCGCTCGACCGGGCAGATCGCGCTCAACTCCCCCGACTACGAGGTCAAGGACGTCCGGCAGCTGGTGGACTGGCTGGCCGGGCGGCCGGAGGTCCTGCTGGACGGGAGCGGCGACCCGCGCGTGGGCATCGCGGGCGGCTCGTACGGCGGCGCCGTCGCGCTGATGACCGCCGCCCACGACGACCGGATCGACGCGATCGTCCCCCAGATCACCTGGTACGACCTGGCCGACGCGCTCTTCCCCGACGCCGGCGGCAAGGGCCCCGGCAACGGCGTGTTCAAGCGGATGTGGGCCGGGCTGTTCTTCAGCCGGGGCGGCGCCCCGGCGGCCGGGGGCGGGATCGCCTCGCTGACCGGCGCCGTGCCCGGCGCCGTGCCGACCGGCGCCGGGGACGGCGCCGGGAGCACGCCGGGCGGGGCCGGCGGGAGCACCGCCCCGGGCCGGACGCCGACGGCCGAGGAGGTCCGGTGCGGCCGGTTCCTCCCCGAGATCTGCGACATGTACCAGGAGGTCGCCGAGACCGGCCGGGCGACCCCGGAGGCGGTGGAGACCCTGCGCAGGTCCAGCCCCGTCTCGGTGCAGGGCAGGATCCGGATCCCGACCCTGCTGATCCAGGGGCGGCGCGACTCCCTCTTCCCGCTGGAGCACGCGGACGCCAACGCGCGGGCCATCGCCGCCACCGGCGCCCCGGTCGGCGTCGCCTGGTTCGACGGCGGCCACGACGGCGGCGACGGCGAGGTCGACCGGCTCCACGAGCAGACGCTCGCCTGGTTCGACCACTACCTGAAGGGCGCGGGCGGCGCCGGTCGGCCGGCCGAGGTCGCGGCGTTCACCGTCACCCGGGACGGCGGGCGCGACCCGGGCACCCGCCGCCAGGTCCAGCTGCACGCCACCGCCGACGCCTACCCCGGCCTGTCCGGCAGCTCGCGGACCGCCGTCGCCCTGGAGGGCGCCGAGCAGCCCGTGGCCGGCCCGCCCGGCGGTTCGCCCGCCTCGATCTCGTCCCTGCCCGGCTTCGGCGCCCTGGCCGGCCAGGGCGGCCTGAGCCTCTCGGTGGACATGGCGGGGCAGAGCGCGAGCTTCGAGTCCGCGCCGCTGGCCGCCCCGCTCCAGGTGACCGGGAGCTCCACGGTCAGGGTCAGGGTCCGGGTCCTGTCCGGCGGGTCCGCGGGGTCCGGCGGAGCGGACGGCCCCCGAGACGCCGGGGAGGGCTCCGGGGACTCCCGCGGGAGCGGGGGCGCGCGGGACGTGACCCTGTTCGCCAAGCTGTACGACACCGCGGAGGGCACCGCGGCGCCGATCCTGCCCGAGGGACTCGTCGCCCCGGTCCGGCTCACCGTCCCCGAGGGCGCCGAGGCGGCCGAGGCCGTGGTCCGCCTGCCCGCGATCGACCACCGCTTCGAGGCCGGGCACCGGCTCCGCGTCACCTTCACCACGACCGACCTGGCCTACGACAGCCCGGACGCCCCGGCGGTCTACGCCGTCTCCCTGGCCTCCCCCGAGCTGACCGCGCCCGTGCACGCCGCGCTGCGCACCCCGGCCACCGGCCCGGCCTGGTGGACCTGGGCCCTGCCGCTGGCCGCCGTGGTCGCCGCCGCGGCGCTGGTCCTCGCCGGGCGGCGGCGCCCCGCCGACGAGCACGTCCCGGAGCTCGACGCGGTGCCGCTGCGGATCGAGGGCCTGACCAAGGCCTACCGCAACGGCGAGCGGGCGGTGGACGACCTGTCCTTCACCGTCGAGCGGGGCCAGGTGCTCGGCTTGCTCGGGCCCAACGGCGCGGGCAAGACCACCACGATGCGCATGATGATGGGCCTGATCCGCCCCGACGCGGGCCAGATCAGGATCTTCGGCCACCGGGTCGTGCCCGGCGCGCCGGTCCTGTCGCGGCTGGGCTCGTTCGTCGAGGGCGCCGGCTTCCTGCCGCACCTGTCGGGCCGCGCCAACCTCGAGCTCTACTGGAAGGCGACCGGCCGGCCCGCCGCTGACGCCCACCTGGAGGAGGCGCTGGAGATCGCCGGGCTCGGCGGCGCCCTGGAGCGGGCCGTGCGCACCTACTCGCAGGGCATGCGCCAGCGCCTGGCCATCGCGCAGGCCATGCTCGGCCTGCCCGACCTGCTCGTCCTCGACGAGCCGACCAACGGCCTGGACCCGCCCCAGATCCGCGAGATGCGCGAGGTCCTGATCCGCTACGCGGCGCGGGGCCGTACGGTCATCGTCTCCAGCCACCTGCTCGCCGAGGTCGAGCAGACGTGCAGCCACGTGGTGGTCATGCACCGCGGCCGGCTCGTCACGGCCGGCCCGGTGAGCGAGCTGCTGAGCGGCGACCGCGTGCGCTCCGGCGGGACCGGCGCGCGCCTGGAGGACGTGTTCCTGGACCTGATCGGGGAGAAGGCATGAGTGACACGGTCACCGGCGCGGCGCGCACCGCGCCGCAGGCGGGCGGGCGGGGCGTGAACCCCGACGGCTCGGCGCCCGGGTACGCGCCGGGGCGCACGCTGCCGCTGCGGGTGGAGTTCGTCCGCCAGCTGCGGCGGCGCCGGACCGCGGTGCTGTTCGGGCTGCTGCTGGCGCTGCCCTGGATCCTGGTCGTCGCCTTCGAGATCGGGGTGCGGACCGGCAGGCCCGGCGGCTCGCTGCGCATCTCGGACCTGGCGACCGAGGGCGGCCTGAACTTCGCGGCGTTCTCGCTCTCGGTCTCGGCGAACTTCCTGCTGGCGGTGGCGGTGGCGGTGTTCTGCGGCGACACGGTGGCCAGCGAGGCCGGCTGGTCCTCGCTGCGCTACCTGCTGGCCGCCCCGATCCCCCGCGACCGGCTGCTCCGCCAGAAGCTCGTCGTCGCGCTGGGCTACTCGACGGCGGCGGTGGTCTGCCTGCCGGTGATGGCGCTGCTCGCCGGGACGCTGGCCTTCGGCTGGAACGACGTGCGGGTGCCCGGCACCGGCGAGGTGATCCCCGCGCTGGACGTGCTGCCGCGCTTCGCGGTCGTGGTGGGCTACGTGCTGGTCAGCCAGCTCGTGGTGGCGGCGCTGGCCTTCCTGCTCTCGGTGGGCACCGACTCGCCGCTCGGCGCGGTCGGCGGCGCGGTGGGGCTGGTGATCGTGAGCACGATCCTGCAGGCGGTGGACGCGCTCGGCTCGCTGCGGGAGTTCCTCCCGACGTTCTGGAACACGGCCTGGCTGGACGCCCTGGCGTCGGAGCCGGACTTCAGCGGGATGATCAAGGGGGTGGCCGTCGCGGTGACCTACTCGGTCCTCCTGATCGCCTTCGCGTTCCGCCGGTTCCGACGCCGGGACGTCGTCGCGTGACCTTCCGGGCGACTCCGGGCGGGAGTCCCTACCAGTGGGGCGGGCGCTCCTCCAGCAGGCGTTCGTCGTTTCCGCCGGAGTCCCTCCACTCGCCCCATCCGAGGTCGGTGTCGTCGGAGGTCTGGTCGGGCAGGATCGCCGGGCCGTCCTCCGAGAAGTCGACCGGGCGCAGATCGTCTGGATGATGCTCTGTCACACGCCCATGCTAGCCAGCGCGCCGGGCGGTCGATCTCCCCGCCGGTAAAGCCCCTCGCCGCGATCTCCGCGTAAAGGACAGCCGACCACCCAGGCGGTACGATGCCAGGGCAGGTGTCAGCTACCCCCCGTGAGGCGGCCATGGCAACGCCATCAGGATGGCGGCGAGACGGCAATCTCCCCAACGAGCTCACCAACTTCATCGGGCGCACCCGGTTGCTGGCAGGCCTCAAGCAGCGGCTCCAGGAGCCGGAGACGCGGCTGGTCACCCTGACCGGCATCGGCGGGGTCGGCAAGTCCCGCACGGCGCTGCGCGTCGCCCACCTGGTGCGCGGCCAGTTCGCCGACGGCGTGTGGTTCGCCGACCTGGCCAGGCTCCAGGACGCGGGGATGGTCCGGCACACGATCACCTCGGCGCTGGGCATCGCCGACCAGTCGGCGCGCTCGGCCGACGAGACGCTCTCGGAGTGGGTGGGCGACCGCGAGATCCTGCTGATCATCGACACCTGCGAGCACCTCGTCGACGCCTGCGCCCGCCTCTTCGAGGACCTGCTGAGGACCTCGCCGCGGCTGCGCATCCTGGCCACCAGCCGCCAGTCGCTGAACGCGCAGGGCGAGCACACCGTCGCGGTCCCGCCGCTGAGCGTCCCCGGCGACGTGCCGGGCGAGAACCCGTTCACCAACGAGTCCGTCCAGCTCTTCGCCGCGCGGGCGGGCGCGGTCGTGCCCTCCTTCCAGCTGGACGAGCGCAACATCGAGCCGGTCTCCGAGCTCTGCCGCCGCCTGGACGGCATCCCCCTGGCGATCGAGCTGGCCGCGGTCCGGCTGCGGGCCCTGTCGGTGGAGCAGATCCTCGCGCTGCTGACCGACCGGTTCAGCCTGCTGGCGGGCGCCAGCCGTACGGCGCTGCCCCGGCACCAGACGCTGCGCGCCGCGATCGGGTGGAGCCACGAGCTGTGCGAGCCCGCCGAGCGGCTGCTCTGGGCGCGCCTGTCGGTCTTCGCCGGCGACTTCGAGCTGGAGGCCGCCCGCTACGTCTGCGCCGGCGACAGCCTGCCCGGCGAGGACGTCACCGATCTGATCTCCAGCCTGGTGGAGAAGTCCATCCTGCTGAGCGTCGCCACCCCCTCCGGGCACCGCTACCGGCTGATCGACACCCTGCGCGACTACGGCGAGGAGTGGCTGGACAAGCTCGGCGAGACCGAGGCGGTGCGCAGGCGGCACCGCGACTACTACCTGCAGCTGGCCCGGCGGGGCGAGGAGGCGTGGTCCGGTCCCCGCCAGGTCTACTGGTACGTCCGGATGCGCCACGAGCACGACAACATCCGGGTGGCGCTGGACTACTGCCTGACCCGGCCTGAGGAGATGCGGCTGGGGCTGCAGCTGCTGTCGTCGCTGTGGTTCATGTGGGTGGCCTGCGGCCTGGCCCGCGAGGGCAGGCTCTACCTGGAGAAGGCCCTGGAGCTGGTGTCGCAGCCGAGCCCCGAGCGGTGCAAGGCCCTGTGGGTGCTCTCCTACGTGCTCAGCAGCCAGGGGAACATCTCGGGCGCGATGGAGGCCGCCGAGCGGTGCAGCTCGGACGCGGTCCGGGTGGGCGACTCGGGCGCGGTCATCCTGGCCACCAAGATGCTGGGCACCGCGGCGTTCCTCCAGGGCGACCTGCAGAAGGCCAGCGCGCTGCTCGGCGTCGCGATCGAGTTCCACCGCAGCGGCCGGGAGCTCAACCCCGGACTGCTCCCCTCGATCGTGGAGCTGTCGATGGTGCTGCTCATGCAGAACGAGCCGGCCGAGGCGGAGGTGCTGCTGCGCGACTGCATCACCGTGTGCACCCAGCGGGGGGGAGCTGTGGCTGCGCTCCTACGCCATCTACGCGCTGGCCAGCGTCTTCCAGGCGATGGGCAGGACCGCCGAGGCGCTCGCCCACGCCCGCGAGTCGCTGCAGCTCAAACGGCACTTCCACGACGTGCTCGGGATCGGCCTGAACGTGGAGCTGATCGCGCGGCTCTCCCTGGAGGCGGGGCGGCCCCTGCTCGCCTCGCGGCTGATGGGCGGGGGCCAGCAGAACTGGCGGGTCTTCGGCATGCCGCGGCTGAACTCGCCGTTCTTCAACGCCGACCACGACCAGTGCGTCAAGGAGTGCGAACGCCTCCTCGGCAAGCAGGCCCACGAGGAGGCGTTCAACCGCGGCAGGCGGCTCAACCTGGAGGAGCTGATCGAGCTCGCCCTCTGCGACGAGGAGCTGGACGGGCCGTTCGCGGCGTCCTGACCTCCGCGGGCTAGCCGGCGATCCCGGCCCGCTCCTGCCAGGCGACGGTGTAGCGGGAGCTGGTCAGCGAGTAGTCGACGCTCCCGCTGATCCAGCGCTCCAGGCCGCGCACGTAGGCGTCCACCGCCGCCGAGCCGAGCGTCGCGAGGGCGCGGCCGAGCTCGGCCATCCGGGCCACGGCCCGGTCCCGCATCCCGCCGATCTCGTCCATGGCCTGCTGGTGGGAGCAGCCCCGGTGCCGGGCCAGCACGTTCACCAGGTTGTTGACGGAGTTGCCCGCGCCGCTCTCCTTGGCGTAGGAGATGAGGTCGTTGTCCCAGACGACGACGTCGTTGGCGCTGGCAGTGATCGCCCGCACGTCCGGGTGGCGCCATTCGCGGGGGGTCAGCGGCAGTCCGCTGGCCACGTCGATGAGCGCGAAGACGGTGAGCATGGCGCCGGTGCGCCGCCGCATGAGGAGATAGTCGCCCAGGGGCGGCACCAGGCCGTCCTGCCGGTTGGCCGCCTCCCACACCTGGGCGGACAGGTAGTCCTTGGTGGCGCCGCACCAGCGCTCCAGCTGGTCGGGGCCGCCGTGGGCGATGACGCGGCCCTTGACGTCCAGCAGGGCGCGGGCGAAGGGGTCGCGCACCCGCTCCGCGCCGTCCGTGCCGGGCTCGATGTCGTCGAGGACGGCGATGAAGCGCGGCAGCGCCCGGGCGATCTCCGGGGCCTGCCGGTCGGTCTCGCAGAAGACGTCGTCGAAGGCGAACAGCCACACGCACCAGTCGGTCACCAGCCGGAGCGTGTGGTAGTCGGCGTAGGGGTAGGTGCGCGCCCCCAGCCAGCCGTACCGCGCCTTCCGGTAGCGCTCCGCCATCTCGGGCCCGTCCAGCAGACCCGAGGCGGAGGCCCAGTCGACGGTCTCCCGGTCGACGCGTTCCACGTGGGGGTTCACTTCACTGGGGAAAGGACACGACAGCGGGGGGATTCGGAGGGGTCGGCCCGGGGCCTGTATGTCGCTGATTGCCACGCCGTCCAGAATGGTCGAACAGCGCGGAATTTCCTAGACACACCCTGTAACAACATTTTCTGTACTCATGTGTCCCATTAATGCCCAAACCATTCTAGATATTCGCTCTGTCCGAACATCCGCGCCGTGTCGGCGGCCGACGGCGTGCCGGCGTGCGGGTCCGCTCCCGCCTCCAGCAGGGCCCTGACCACCTCGGACTCCTGTTTGAAGACCGCGCCGGCCAGGGGCGTCTGCCCGCGGTCGTTGGCCCGCCCGGGGTCGGCGCCCAGGGAGGCCAGCATCCGGACCGTCCCGGCATGGCCGTGGTAGGCCGCGAGCATCAGCAGGGTGTCGCCGCTGCCGTTGGTCAGGTCGGCCGGGACCCCGGCCTCGACGTAGGCGCGCAGGCGCTCGGTCTCGCCCTTCCTCGCCATGTCGAACAGGCGGGTCGCGAGCTCCTCGACCTGCGGATCGGACTCCATGGGATCCATTGTCCCCCGATAAGGTGCCAGGGATCGCCCCCGGGGCGGTGGAATGCACCGGATACCCCGCGGGTTCTCCTACAAGAGACGATCGACGAAAGGCTGGAACACGGTGTTCGACCCGACGGATCTCTACCGGCTCAGCGAAGACGTTCCTGAGCTGACCGATCCGGTGCTCCTCTACCACTTCGACGGGTTCGTGGACGCGGGCGGGGCCGGTCGGCTCGCCCTGGGTCACCTGCTGGCCGAGCTGGAGCACCGGGTCGTCGCGACCTTCGACGTGGACCGCCTGCTCGACTACCGGTCCCGGCGCCCGATCATGACGTTCGACACCGACCGGTGGACGGCCGTCGACTCCCCCGAGATCACCCTGCGCCTCGCCCACGACACGACGGGCACGCCGTTCCTGCTGCTGACCGGTCCCGAGCCGGACCGCGAGTGGGAGCTGTTCACCGCGGCCGTCGGCACGCTCGTCACCCGGCTGGGCGTCGGCTCCCTGGTGACCGCGCACGGCATCCCGATGGCCGTGCCGCACACCCGCCCGCTGGGCGTCACCGCGCACGCCGCCCGCCCCGAGTCGGTCACCGGCCGCACCAGCGTCTTCGGCAAGGTCCAGGTCCCCGGCAGCGTCGCGGCCCTGATCGAGTTCCGCCTCGGCGAGCAGGGCCACGACGCCTTCGGCTACGCCGTCCACGTCCCGCACTACCTCGCCCAGGCCGAGTACCCCACGGCCGCGGTGACCGCGCTGGAGGAGATCACCAAGGGCACCGGCCTGGTCTTCCCGCTGGAGGGGCTGCGCGCCGCCGCCGAGCGGACCACCGCCGAGATCGCCGCGCAGATCGAGGCCTCGGAGGAGCTGTCCACCGCGATCACCGGCCTGGAGCAGCAGTACGACGCGTTCGCCGCCGGCGCCGAGCGGAGCCTGATGGCCGAACCGGCCGAGATGCCCACCGGCGAGGAGCTCGCCGCCCAGTTCGAGGCCTTCCTCGCCGAGCGCGACGAGCGCCGCAATGACTGACCTGCGCGTCGGCCTCGTCGGATACGGCGTGGCGGGGGCGTTCTTCCACGCCCCGCTGATCGCCGCCACACCCGGCCTGCGGCTGTCCGCCGTGGTCACCCGCGACCCCGGGCGCGCCGCCGAGGCCTCCGCCCGGTACGGCGCGCGGATCGCCGCCGGCGCGGAGGAGCTGTGGGACTCGGTCGACCTGGTCGTGATCGCCTCCCCCAACCGCACGCACGTCCCGCTGGCCGCCGCGGCCCTTTCCGCGGGGCTGCCGGTGGTGGTGGACAAGCCGCTGGCGGCGACCGCGGCCGAGGCGCGGAGCCTGATCGACCTGGCCCGCGGGCGCGGCCTGATGCTGACCGTCTTCCAGAACCGGCGCTGGGACGGCGACTTCCGCACGATCGAGCGGCTGGTCGCCGCCGGCGAGCTCGGCACCGTGCACCGGCTGGAGTCCCGCTTCGAGCGGTGGCGGCCCGTCCCCAAGGGCGGCTGGCGCGAGGTCGGCGGCGCCGAGGAGGTCGGCGGGCTCCTGTACGACCTGGGCAGCCACCTGGTCGACCAGGCCCTGCGCCTGCTCGGCCCGGTCACGTCCGTCTACGCCGAGTCCGACGTGCGCCGCGCCGGGGTCGTCTGCGACGACGACACCTTCATCGCCCTCACCCACGCCGGCGGGGCCCGCTCCCACCTGTGGGTCAGCGCCATGGCCCCGCTGCTCGGCCCCCGCTTCCGGGTCCTGGGCTCGCGGGCCGGCTACGTCAAGCACGGCCTCGACGTCCAGGAGGACCGGCTCCGCGCGGGCCTGGCCCCCGACGCCCCCGGCTTCGGCGACGACCCCGACGAGCGCTGGGGCGTGCTGGGCACCGAGGAGTCGGGCCGCCGGGTCCGCACCGAGCCGGGCGCCTACCTCGACTTCTACGCCGGCGTGGTGGCCGCGCTGCGCGAGGGCTCCCCGCCGCCGGTCGACCCGCAGGAGGTCGCCTACGCGCTGACCGTCCT
>NZ_BAAAUT010000080.1:0-24626 GCF_039534085.1 Planomonospora alba | reverse complement strand
GGCGCCGCGGCGCCCGGTCATGGCCCTGGTCTCCGCGTCCGTGCTCGCGGTCGGGCTGTCCGCCGGGGGGATGGCGTGGGTCACCGCGCAGTCTCCGGCCGGCCCCGCCGATCCGGCGGGCTCGCCGCAGCCGCCCGTCTCCGCGAGCACACCGGCGCGGGAGAGCGGAGCGCCCCCCACCGCCGAGACGGTGCGCACCGGATCCCGCGACGGCTCCGGCGGGGAGCGGCCGGAGCGGGACGGCGGGTCGTCCCGGGCGGGGTCGCCCGCGGACGCCGGCCGGGAGCCGGCGGGAGGGACGCGCAGGAGCGCCCCGGACGAGCGGGAGGAGCCCTCCTCCCGGGACGGGTCCGGCGGCGACAAGCGCTCCAAGTCCGCCGAGCCGTCCACCGGGGAGGGGCGGGGCGCAGCGGAGCCGCCGGCGGAGGACCGCGGGGAGAACCGCGGCAACGGCGACGGGCGCGGCGGGGGCAACGGCCGCGGGAACAACGGGAACGGGAACGGCGGGCGCGGTGAGGGCAACGGCGCCGGCTCCCCCGGTCAGGTCGACCCGGCCGAGGCCGGGGGCGGGGCCGGCGGAGGCTCCGGCACGGGCGGGCGCTCCCGCGGGAACGCCTCGGACGGCTGACCCCGGCGGGCGGCTACACGTCGCCGCCGGCGACCTTCAGGGAGTGCGCCAGGTCCTCGGGGTAGTCGGCGGTGAAGCTGACCCACTCGCCCGTCACCGGATGCTCGAAGGCCAGGCAGACCGCGTGCAGCCACTGCCGGTTCACGCCCAGCCGCGCGGCCAGCGTGGGGTCCGCGCCGTACAGCATGTCGCCCACGCACGGGTGGCGCAGCGCCGACATGTGGACCCGGATCTGGTGCGTGCGGCCGGTCTCCAGCTTGATGCTCAGCAGCGACGCGGCGCGGAAGGCCTCGATCGTGTCGTAGTGGGTGACCGACTCCTTGCCCCCCGCCACCACGGCGAACTTGCCGTCCGCGAAGGGGTGGCGGTCGATCGGCGCGTCGATCGTGCCGCGGAGCGGGTCCAGGTGCCCTTGGACCAGCGCGTGGTAGATCTTGTCGACGGTGCGCTCCTTGAAGGCGCGCTTGAGGTGCGAGTAGGCGTGCTCGCTCTTGGCCACGACCATCGCACCGGTGGTGTTGGCGTCCAGGCGGTGCACGATGCCCTGGCGCTCGGCCGCCCCGCTGGTCGCCACCCGGTGCCCGGAGCCCAGCAGCCCCCCGATCACGGTCGGCCCGGTCCAGCCGGTGGTCGGATGGGCGGCCACGCCGACGGGCTTGTTGACGACGACGATGTCGTCGTCCTCGTAGAGGACCGCCATGCCGGGGATCGGCTCGGCCACCGGCATCGGCGCGGCGGGCGGCGGGGGCAGGGTCACGTCCAGCCACTCCCCGCCCTGGACCCGGTCGGACTTGGCCGCGGTGGAGCCGTCCACCAGCACGTCGCCGGAGGCGATCAGCTCCGCCGCGCGGGTGCGGGACAGGCCGAACAGCCGCGACAGCGCGGCGTCGAGGCGCTCGCCCTCCAGGCCGTTGGGGATCGGGAGGCTTCGCCGGTCAGCCATCGTTCCTGCCCTCCTTCTCTCCGGTGTCGCGCGTTCCGTCGATCTGGTAGCCCCGCCAGGCGAGGAGGACCGCGAGGACGCCGCCGCAGACGATCGCCGCGTCGGCGACGTTCCAGACGGGGAAGCGCCCGGGGAAGGTCTCGATGAAGTCGACGACGTACCCCTGGAACGGCGCGTCCCTGCCGAACCCCGCGGGCCAGCGGAGGACCCGGTCGGTCAGGTTGCCGAGCGCCCCGCCGAGCAGCAGGCCGAGCGTGACCGCCCAGGGCAGGCTGCGCAGGTGGCGCGCGGTGCGCAGGATGGCGATCACCACGCCGGCCGCGACGAAGGTGAAGACGATCGTCATGCCGGTGCCGATGCTGAAGGCGGCCCCGGAGTTGAAGATCACCCGGAACTGGAGCAGGTCCGGGATGACCACCAGCGGCTCCCGGCCCTCCAGGGTCCTCAGGACGATCGTCTTGGTGATCAGATCGAGGAGGTAGACGATCGGCGCGATCGTCGCGAGCACGGCGACGCGCCGCCTTCCGGACGGGACGGCGGAGGCCGCCCCGTCGCCGGCGCCGCCGTCGGTCAGCGGCGCTCCTCCCGCTGCTTGCAGGCCACGCACAGCGTCGCCCTCGGGAACGCCTGCAGGCGCTCCTTGCCGATCGGCTGATGGCACGATTCGCACTCTCCGTAGGTCCCCGCGTCGATCCGGGCGATCGCTCGCTCGTTCTGCGCGACCAGGTCGCGCGAATTCAGGGTAAGGGCGATCTCGCGTTCGCGCGCATACGTCCGGGCCCCGGCATCGGCCTGGTCGTCACCCGCACCGTCGGTGACGTCGCTGGAGGCGATCTCCGACTCCGCCCGGGCGATCTCCACGGTCAGCTCGTCGATCTCGGCGGTCAGCCGCCGGCGGACCTCTTCGAGCTCCTCCCGGTTCCACGTCGCCGCGGAGCCGTTCCGGGACGGCTCTACCGCGCCCTTGTCTGCGCGAATGGTCGTGGCCATGTCGGCCTCCTCACTCGATCGGACACCCCTACCGGTGCGGTAAGACGGTGCGGGCAGCTTAGGCCGCCCATAACAGAACGGCAACGACCCAGCGGCGTCTTTGCCAACCCAGTACTATCCCGCTCCTCGCAGGTCATTCCTCGGCCGCGCGGGTCCGCCCGGCCGCGGATACCGGGAGGCCGTGCCGCGCCGCGTGCGTTATCGTTTGAGTTCGCGAGGCGTTGACGGGGACGAGTACCTCAGGCCCCTCCCGCACGAGCGACCCGGGGACGGTGCGAGCCCGGGGCGGGACCCCGAGGGAAGATCACCCCCGAGCCGCCGGAAGAACGGTCCTCCGCCTGCGGCGGACACCCAGTAGAACCGGCAGCGAACCGAAAGAAGAGGGCCTCCCCTCGCGGGAGGTCAAGGAGGGTGGTACCGCGGGACCGCCAGGTCTCGTCCCTCCGCGCACCTGCAGGCCAGCACCAGCGTGGAGGTTCCAGCCCGTCATGTCCGCCCATTTCCGTCCCCTTCCCGCGCAGGTCGACCTGCCCGCGCTCGAACACGAGGTGCTCGGCCGCTGGCGGGACGGCAAGATCTTCGAGCGCTCGGTCGAGCAGAACTCCGGCGGCCCGACCTGGGTCTTCTACGAGGGCCCGCCCACCGCCAACGGCATGCCCGGCGTCCACCACATCGAGGCCCGCGTCTTCAAGGACGTCTTCCCCCGCTACAAGTCCATGCGCGGCTACACCGTGCCCCGCAAGGCGGGCTGGGACTGCCACGGCCTGCCCGTCGAGGTCGGCATCGAGAAAGAGCTCGGCCTGTCCGGCAAGAAGGACATCGAGGCGTACGGCATCGCGGAGTTCAACGCCAAGTGCCGCGAGTCGGTGCTGCGGCACGTGGACGCGTTCGAGGCGATGACCGAACGCATGGGCTACTGGATCGACCTGTCCCAGGCCTACCGGACGATGGACCCCGCCTACGTCGAGTCCGTCTGGTGGTCGCTGAAGGTCGTCTTCGACAAGGGCCTGCTCTTCCGCGACTTCCGCATCACGCCGTACTGCCCGCGCTGCGGCACCGGCCTGTCCGACCACGAGCTGGGCCAGCCCGGCGGCTACGAGACCGTCTCCAGCCCGTCGGTCTACGTCCGCATGCCCGCCACCTCCGGCCCGCTGGCCGAGCTCGGCGCCTCGCTGCTGATCTGGACCACCACCCCGTGGACGCTGGTCTCCAACACCGCGGTCGCCGTCCACCCCCAGGTGACCTACGTCGCGGCCCGGCCGGCCGGCTCCGAGGAGGTGCTGGTCGTCGCCGAGCCGCTGCTGGCCGCCGTGCTGGGCGAGGACGCCGAGGTGCTCGCCTCCTTCGCCGGCGCCGAACTGGAGCGCACCTCCTACCGCAGGCCGTTCGACTTCGTCGACATCCCCGGCGCGCACTACGTGGTGCTCGGCGACTACGTCACCACCGAGGACGGCACCGGCCTGGTCCACCAGGCGCCCGCCTTCGGCGCCGACGACATGGCCACCTGCAAGCGCTACGGCCTGCCCGTGGTCAACCCGATCGGCCCCGACGGCCGCTTCGCCGAGGACGTGCCGCTGGTCGGCGGGCAGTTCTTCAAGCACGCCGACGAGGCCCTCACCGCCGACCTGCGCGACCGGGGGCTGCTGTTCCGCGGCGGCCACTTCGAGCACAGCTACCCGCACTGCTGGCGCTGCCACACCGCGCTGCTGTACTACGCGCTGCCCGCGTGGTACATCCGCACGACCGCGATCAAGGACCAGCTCCTCGCCGAGAACGAGAAGGTCGGCTGGTACCCCGAGACGATCAAGTGGGGCCGCTTCGGCGAGTGGCTGCGCAACAACGTCGACTGGTCGCTGTCGCGCTCCCGCTACTGGGGCACCCCGCTGCCGCTGTGGGTCTGCTCCGCCGACGAGTCCCACGTCACCTGCGTCGGCTCGCTGGCCGAGCTGGGCGAGCTGTCCGGGCAGGACGTCTCCGCGCTCGACCCGCACCGCCCCTACGTCGACGACGTCACGCTGCCCTGCCCCTCCTGCGGGGCCGAGGCGCGCCGCGTCCCCGACGTGATCGACGCCTGGTACGACTCGGGCTCGATGCCGTTCGCCCAGTGGGGCGCGCCGCACGTCAACGCGGAGATGCTGGAGAAGGCCTACCCCGCGCAGTTCATCTGCGAGGCCACCGACCAGACCCGCGGCTGGTTCTACTCGCTGATGGCGGTCGGCACGCTGGTCTTCGGCCGCACCTCCTACGAGAACGTGCTCTGCCTCGGCCTGATCCTCGCCGAGGACGGCCGGAAGATGAGCAAGCACCTGGGCAACGTGCTGGAGCCGATCTCCCTGATGGACCGGCACGGCGCCGACGCCCTGCGCTGGTTCATGGCCTGCTCCGGTTCCCCGTGGGCGGCCCGCCGCGTCGGGCACGCCACGCTGGAGGAGATCGTCCGCAAGGTCCTGCTCACCTACTGGAACACGGTCTCCTTCTTCACCCTCTACGCGAACGCCGAGTCCTGGGAGCCCGCGGCGGCGGCGCAGGCGCCCGCGCCCGCCGACCGGCCGCTGATCGACCGGTGGGCCCTGGCCGAGCTGCACCGGACCGTGGCCGAGGTCACCGCGTCGATGGACGAGTTCGACACCGCCCGGGTCGGGCGGCGCCTGAGCGAGTTCCTCGACGACCTGTCCAACTGGTACGTGCGGCGCTCCCGCCGCCGGTTCTGGTCGGGCGACGCCTCCGCCTTCGCCACGCTGTACGAGTGCCTGTCGACCGTGACCCGCCTGATGGCGCCGGTCGTGCCGTTCATCACCGACTACGTCTGGGACGTGCTCCGCACCGACGCCGACCCCGTCTCGGTGCACCTGGCCACCTGGCCCGAGGTGGACTCCGCGCTGCTGGACGCGGCCCTGTCGGAGCAGATGGCGCTGGTCCGCCGCCTGGTGGAGCTGGGCCGCTCGGCCCGCGCCTCCAGCGGGGTCAAGACCCGCCAGCCGCTCGGCCGCGCCCTGGTCGGCGCCCCCGGCTGGGCCGCGCTCTCCCCCGAGCTGCGCGAGCTGATCGCCGACGAGCTGAACGTCCAGGCGCTGCAGGACCTGTCGGGCATCGGGGCGGACCTGGTCTCGTTCACCGTCAAGCCCAACTTCCGGGCGCTGGGCAAGCGGTTCGGCTCGCAGACCAAGCTGGTCGCCGCGGCCGTCTCCGCCGCCGACCCGGGCGGGCTCGCCGCCGCGCTGCGCTCCGGGTCCCCCGTCTCGCTGGAGGCCGGCGAGCTGGGCACGGTGGAGCTCACCGCCGACGACGTGGTCGTCACCGAGCAGCCGAAGTCCGGCTGGGCGGTGGAGACGGGGGCCGGGGAGACCGTCGCCCTCGACCTGACGATCACCGACGAGCTGCGCCGCGCCGGTCTGATCCGCGACGTCATCCGGCTGGTCCAGGAGGCCCGCAAGTCCACGGGCCTGTCCATCACCGACCGGATCGACCTGTGGTGGTCCGCCTCCGACCCCGAGCTGGCCGAGGCGCTGCGCGCCCAGGGTGGCGCGGTGGCCGACGAGGTGCTGGCCGTGTCCATGACCGAGGGCGCCGCCGAGGGGCTCCCGGCGCACGAGGACGCCGACCTGGGACTCGCCTTCCAGCTCCGCCGCAGCGCCTGACGGCCGCACGGCGGAAGGGCCCCGGGGATCTCTCCCCGGGGCCCTGTTCGCATGTCGTCCCCTCCGCACGGCCGCGCTCCCCGCCCGGGGTACGGCCCGCGGACGGGAGACGGTCCGGCTCCGGCGGGGCCCGCCGGAGCGACCGTCCCGCCGGTCAGGCCGGGTCGTTCTGGCAGACGGCGCAGCCGCTCAGGCCGGCCTTCTCCGCTTCGGCCCGCGACATGCTCTCGACGCCGTCGTCGTCCACGCCCTTGATCAGCGGGCAGGTGGACGTGTGGAAGCGGCGGGTGCCCGCGATCACGCTGACCGTCTCGGCCGCGTCGCTCCCGATCACCGGGATGCCGTGGGGCGAGGTGTCGTCGTCCGGCGGCGCGCCGGTCTGCGACTCCTCCGCGGAGGCGGCCGCGGGCCTCCGGTCGGCGTCCGCGGAGGGCTCCGGCGACGGCTCCGGTCCCGCCGAGGTGGAGCCGGTCGGCACCGGCCGCCCGGCGCGCCCGGGCTCGGTCCCGGCCGGCTCCACCGGCTCTGCGGCGTCGGCGGTGGTCCTGTCGGCGGCCTCTCCGGCCGCGGCCTCTGCGGCCGGGCTCTCCCGGCCGCCGGCACGCTCCGGCCCCGCCTTCTCCCCCGCGGCTGCGGGCACCCGCCACACGGCCGTGGCCTCGGGCTCGTCCGCTCCGGGCCCGTCGCCGTCGGGCTCCGCGGGCTCGGCGCCCGCGGGCTCCGGCCCGGTGGACCCGGCCCGGGGCCCGTCCGCCGTCCCGGTCCCCGCCGGTTGCGGGGCGCCGGCGGCGGCCCTGCCCGCGGCGGCCGCGGCCTCTGCGGTCCCTGCAGCCCGCGCGGCCGGGGTCTCCCGCTCGGCGGCACGCTCCGGCGCGGCGTCCCCGTCCGTTCCTCCGGCCGGCTCCGCGACCCGCCGCGCGGCCGTCTCCGGCCGATCGGCGGCCTCGGTGGCCGCGGGTTCCGGTGCCGCAGACGCGGTGGCCGCCTCGCGACCGGACCGGCCGGCGGCCGCGGAGCCCTCGCCCGCCGGGGCGGACGGCTCCGGGGCGGGTCCCGCCGCGACGGGGCGGTACGGAGGGGTGAAGCGCGCGGTCTCGCCCTCGGCCGGTCCGCCGGCCCCGGAAGGGCCGGAGTCCTGGAACGCCTGGGGCGTGGACGCCGGGGACCGCGCGGGCTCGTGCGCCCCCGGGCCGTCCTGCGCGGCGCCCGTGTCGGGCAGGCAGGTGGTGCAGGGCGTGAAGCCCTCCTCCCGCGCCTCCTCCTGGGTGAGCTCCTCGTGGTCCCGGCCGGCCAGCTGGCGGCACCCGGGCAGGTGGTAGCGCCTGCGTCCGGGGATCACCAGCACGATCGCACCGGCGTCCGGAACGCCCTGCCTCGTCGCCGTCGCCGCGGCCGCCGCGGGCCGGGGACGGGCCGCGGCCGCCTGCCGTACGCCCTGGGGGGCCGCCGCGGGCGCTCCCGGGACACCGGCGGCCCCGGGGACGGGGTGCTGGTGGGGCGCCATGGGCGGCACGGGCATCGCACCGGCCGGAACCGCCCCCGGGAAGGGGGACGGCGGAGCCGCCCCGGCGCGTCCGCGTCCGGGGAACAGCTCATGGCGGCGGAGCAACGCCCCGATCACCAGGAAGACCGCGGACAGCACGCTGACCGCGATCGACCACATGACCAGAAAGGGCTTGGTGAGCACGACCCCCGCTATCAGCAGGACGACGGCCGTCAGCACCAAACCAGCGCTGATGAGGATCACGAAGGAACTCCCGGTTACGGGTCAGACGGATGACCCGGCACCTTAGCGGCGGTCGTTGTGCGGGCTGTCGGCGCCCTGGAACGCCCCGGAGTGCTGCGACGGCTCACCGCCGAAGGGGGCGGGGCCGCTCTGGAGAGGCTGCTGCCCGCCCGGAGCCGTGGCGTGCGACATGACCGGCGGGCCGCCCACGGGGCCGCCCACGATCGGGAAGCCTCCGCTGCCCTCGGCCGCGACGTTCAGCTCGGCGAGCTGGTTCTCCAGGTACAGCTTGAGACGGCTGCGGTATTCACGCTCGAAGCTGCGCAGCTCCTCGACCTTGCGCTCGAGCTCGTC
Organism: Planomonospora alba; assembly: GCF_039534085.1. NCBI lineage: Bacteria > Bacillati > Actinomycetota > Actinomycetes > Streptosporangiales > Streptosporangiaceae > Planomonospora > Planomonospora alba. Next base: position 16,347 of record NZ_BAAAUT010000080.1, on the reverse strand, counting down.
GCGCGTCTGCACCAGCGAGCCCATGGCCTGGCGGTGGCGCTCCTGCGCGTCGCGCTCCAGCGTCTCGGCGCGTGCCCGGGCCTCGCCGATGACCTGCTCGGCCTGGCGGCGGGCCTTGCCCAGGATGTCGTCGGCCTCGCGGCGCGCCCGGCTCACCGTCTCGTCCGCCTCCCGGCGGGCGTCGGCGATCGCCTGGTCGGCCGTCTGCTGGGCCAGGGCGAGCACGCGGGCGGCGGTGTCCATGTTGTCCTCGGCCGGGGGCATGCCCATGGCGACGGGGACCGGCTGCTGCTGCACCGGCTCGGGAGCCCGCATCGGCTCCGGCTGCTGCGGCATCATCATCTCGGGCTTGGGCTCGGCCACGGGGGCCGGCGCCATGGCCATGCCCATCCCGCCGGGCACCTTGCCCCGCATGCACTCCGCCAGCTTGGCCCGGAGCTCCTCGTTCTCCTGGATGAGGCGGTCCAGCTCGGACTCGACCTCGTCGAGGAAGGCGTCGACCTCCTCCTCGTCGTAACCCGGCCTGAGTCGGGTCGTACTGAACTGCTTGTTCCGCACATCAGCGGGTGTCAGCGGCATTTTCGGTCTCCTTGGCGCGCTTGGAGTCTGTCCGGAGGGACGGTACCCGATCAACGAAGCGCGGACACGAGTTGGATCAAGACCCAGACCACAATGAACAGGACTGTGAAGCTGAGGTCAAAGGCCACCGTACCCAACCGGAGTGGCGGAATGAAACGGCGGAGGAACTTGAGAGGTGGGTCGGTGACCGTGTATATGGCCTCCGCCAGGACCAGGACGACCCCCGTGGGGCGCCACTGGCGGGCGAACGCCTGCACCGTCTCAATGATCATTCTGCCGATCAGCAGGAGCAGGTAGATCCACAGGACGACGACCACGATGTCGCTAACGATCCCCACGGCGCTGTCCTGCCTCCGTCCTGGTCCACGGCCGCCGGAAGGACGGGGTGGGCTTCGACTCGGTGTACATGGTGGAACTCTAACTCTGGTTGAAGAACCCGCGCTCCGCGATTCGGGCCTTGTCCTCGGCGGTCACCTCGACATTGACAGGGGACAACAGGAACACCTTGTTCGTAACACGTTCGATGCTCCCGTGTAGGCCAAAGACGAGACCTGCCGCGAAATCGACGAGCCGCTTCGCGTCACTGTCAACCATCTCGGTCAGGTTCATGATGACCGGCGTCCCCTCACGGAAGTGCTCCCCGATGGTCCGCGCCTCGTTGTAGGTGCGGGGGTGCAGCGTCGTGATGCGCGCCAGATCGGTCGTGCGGCGCTCCAGGACGGCCGTCGCGGGCCGGGGGGCGGGCACACCCGGGTCGGTGTCGTCCTGGGGCTCGACGGCCGCGCCCGGACGCTCCTCACCCGCCCGGCGGGACTCGTCGAACTCGTCGAACTCGTCGTCGGAGTAGGCGTCGTACCTCTCGTAGCGGTCGTCCTCCACAAGACCGAGGTAGACCGCCATCTTGCGCATCGCGCCGGCCATCGCTACTTCTTCCTCCGTCTTACTTCGATTGACTCGGGGTGGCAGCCATCCCCCCTTGACGCTCACCGCCGATCGACCACTCACCGGATACGTGGACGGCAACGCCCACTTGGAGGGACATTACCTGACGAAGGGCTTGCGGTGACCGAGCAACGCCGTACCGATCCGGAGGTGTGTCGCGCCGTTCGCCACGGCCTCGCCGAGGTCGCCGCTCATGCCCGCGGAGACGATCCGGGCGCCCGGGTGGGCGTCCTGTACGGCCTGCGCGATCCTGCGGAGCTTGGCGAAGGCCCGGGCGGGCTCCTCCCCCAGCGGGGCCACCGCCATCACCCCGCCCAGCCGGAGCCCTTCGGCCGCGGCCACGGCGTCGGCCACGGCGGGCACGTCCTGCGGCCGCGCCCCGCCCCGGGCGGGGTCGTCGTCCAGCGCTACCTGGACCAGGCAGGTGATCTCCCGGCCCGCCCGGACCGCCTCGGCGCCGAGCGCCGAGACCAGGCGGAGCCGGTCCACGGAGTGCACGACATCGGCGTAGCGGACCACGGACCGGGCCTTGTTGGTCTGCAACTGCCCGATGAAGTGCCAGACGAGCCCGAGGTCCGCGCAGTCGCCCGCCTTCGGCGCGGCCTCCTGGTCGCGGTTCTCCCCCACGTCCCGCACCCCGAGCGCGGCCAGGTGCCGCACGTCCGAGGCGGGGTAGGTCTTGGTCACCGCGACGAGGGTCAGCTCCTCGCGCGCCCGCCCGGCCGCCCGGCAGGCCTCGGCGATGCGCGCCTCGACCCCGGCCAGGCCGGCCGCGATCTCATCTCTTCGTGTTGTCTCCGTCACATTCCCGCCGCTCGAACACCGACAAACCGGAGGAATCCATTCTGTCGGCCCCCGAGAAGGGGATCGGCACCCACCCGGCAGTGATCAATGTCACTTCAGGAAGTCGGGCACGTCCAGCTCCTCCTCCTGCTCCTCGAAGATCACCGGACGCCGGCGGGCGGAGTCGGAGACCTTCGCGGAGATGGGGGTGGGCTGCGGCGGCTCGGGGGCCGGGCGCGGGATGGAGACCTGCGGGGCGGAGGGCTCCTCCACCCGCTGCGGCTCGGGCTGCTCGGCCTGGACGGCGGCCGGCTGGACCGGCTGGGGGGCCGGAGCGGGGGCGGCAGGAGCCGGGGCCGGGGCCGGCGCGACCGGGCGGACCGGGGCAGGCGGCGTCTGGGCGGCCCTCGGCTCGGGCCGGGACTCGACCTTCGCGGGCGGCACCGGGCGGACCGGCGCGGCCGCCGCGGGGGCCGCGGGCTGCCGGGACGGCTGCGGGCGGGCCGCCTGCGCGGGGGAGCCCTTGTCGCCGCTCCCGGCGGGCTCGTCGAAGCCCGCCGCGATCACCGTGACCCGCACCTCGTCTCCGAGGGCGTCGTCGATGACCGTACCGAAGATGATGTTGGCGTCCGGGGCGGCCGCGTTGGACACCAGCTGCGCCGCCTCGTTGATCTCGAAGAGGCCGAGGTCGGAGCCGCCCGCGATGGACAGCAGCACACCGTGGGCGCCGTCGATGCTGGCCTCCAGCAGAGGGCTGGAGACCGCCATCTCCGCCGCCGCGACCGACCGGTCGTCGCCGCGGGCGTGGCCGATGCCCATCAGGGCCGAGCCCGCGCCCGACATGACCGACTTCACGTCGGCGAAGTCGAGGTTGATCAGACCGGGGGTCGTGATGAGGTCGGTGATGCCCTGCACACCGGAGAGCAGCACCTGGTCGGCCGCCTTGAAGGCGTCCAGCACGCTGACCTGCCGGTCGGAGATCGACAGCAGCCGGTCGTTCGGGATCACGATGAGGGTGTCGACCTCCTCGCGCAGGGTCTCGATGCCGGCCTCGGCCTGCATCGCCCTGCGGCGGCCCTCGAAACTGAAGGGCCGGGTCACCACGCCGATGGTCAGCGCGCCCAGGGAGCGCGCGATGTTCGCGACCACCGGAGCACCGCCGGTGCCGGTGCCGCCGCCCTCTCCGGCGGTGACGAACACCATGTCGGCGCCCTTGAGGACCTCTTCGATCTCCTCGCGGTGGTCCTCGGCCGCCTTCCGCCCCACCTCGGGGTTGGCCCCCGCGCCGAGGCCTCTCGTGAGCTCCCGCCCGACGTCCAGCTTGACGTCGGCGTCACTCATGAGCAGCGCCTGGGCGTCGGTGTTGATGGCGATGAACTCGACGCCCTTGAGTCCCTCCTCGATCATCCGGTTGACGGCGTTGACTCCGCCTCCGCCGATGCCTACAACCTTGATGACCGCGAGGTAGTTCTGCGGTGCTGCCACGACGAGGGGCCTTTCCGCTCGTTGACTTGCAATTTCATGCGGCACGGGGCCCGTGCCGTCGTTTCTTTAACTCTCACCCTCAAGTTGAGATTTAGATTTATGTCAACCTGAGGATTGATACGGACAGTAGGAGCTACGCTCGCGGCGGGTCAACTAACCGCGCCGCAAGCGTGCCCGGCGTGTCGCGGCCTGTCCTTTTCGTGAGACGTTTCGCGAGACGGTCCGGAGCACACCCGACGAGCGTCCCGGTCACTTCACCGTCACGACGTCCGGCGAGCTCACATCATAGGTGTCCGCGGGCCGCTCCAGCAGGGTGGTCAGGATCCGCGCCTTGTCGGCCGGCCGGTCGCGCCCGCCCCAGACCACCACGCGGCCGTCCTTGAGACGGAGCGTGACGGTCTCGGCCGACGGGGCCCTGACCTCCGCCACCTTCCAGGCCAGCTCCTCCGGCAGCGCGGCGATCACGGCCAGCGCCGCGCCGGTCGCCGGGTCGTCCGGGCCGGGCCGGTCCAGGCGCAGCACCGGCAGGGCCGGCGGCGCGACGGCCCTGACCTCGGTCACCACCCCGTGGCGGTCCACCAGGGCCGCCTCTGCGCCCACCGGCAGCACCGCCACCGGCTCGCGCTCGACGACCTCGACCACCAGCGTGCCGGGCCAGCTCCGGCCGACCTCGACCGACTCGACCTGCCGGATCGCCCGGACCCGGCCCGCCACCGCGGCCACGTCCACGGTGGCCAGGGGCGTGCCGTCGGCGACCCCGGCGGCCTGCCGGATCCGGTCGGCCGGCACGTCGAAGTTGCCGCTCACCCGGATCTCCCGCACCCCCAGCACCGGGGAGATGAAGACCAGCCAGACGGCGGTGCCCACCACCCCGGCGGTCAGCAGCGCCAGGAAGGCCGTCCGCCAGGCCCCGCCGCCCGCCCTGCCTTCCGTGTCCGCCGCGCCTTCCGCGCTCGCGGGGGCGCCCGCCGCAGCGCCGGCGCGCCGCGGGCCTCGGGCGCCGCCAGGTCCGGAGGCCGGCTCTCCCCCGCGGGCCGCGTTCCCGTGCCCGGGCGCGGGCTCCCTGCCGGGCGGGCCGGCGCGGTCGGGGCCCGCGTGGCCCTCCGGGCCCGCGTGATCCGGCGCGCCGCGCTCCGCCGGCCCGGGACCGGCGGCGTCCCGCGTCCCGGTCACCGGGTCGCCAGCTCCGCGACGATCCGGGGGCCCAGCTCCGTGACGTCGCCCGCGCCCATGGTGAGGACGATGTCGCCGGGCCTGGCACGGCCGGCCACCAGCGCGGGCACGGCCTCGCGCACGGGCGCGTACTCCACCCGGCCGGGCGGGAGCGGCACCTTGTCCGCCACCAGCGCCCCGGAGACCCCGGGCTCGGGATCCTCCCGGGCGCCGTAGACGTCCAGGACGATGGCCTCGTCCGCCAGCCCCAGGGCGGCTCCGAAGTCGTCGGCGAAGAACCGGGTGCGCGAGTAGAGGTGCGGCTGGAAGACCGCGATCACCCGGCCCGAGCCGGAGAAGGAGTTCACCACGTCCCGGGCGGCGCGCAGGTCGGCGGCCAGCTCGGTCGGGTGGTGGGCGTAGCTGTCGAAGACCGCCACCCCCCCGGCCTCTCCCTTGGCCTCGAAGCGCCGCTTGGCCCCGGTGAAGGCGGCCAGGCCGTCGCGGACCGCGTCGAAGGGGACGCCCAGCTCCGCGGCCACCGCGATGGCCGCGGCGGCGTTGAGCGCGTTGTGGCGGCCGGGCACCGCCAGCCTCACCTCGCCGTGCCCGTGCAGCAGGAAGGACACCCCCATGCCGTCGGGGGTGATCCCGCCCACCCGCAGGTCGGCGTCCTCGGCCTCGCCGTACGTGACGACCTCGAGGCCCCGGGCGCGGGCGATGGGCGCCAGCGCCGCCGCACCGGGGTCGTCGGCGCAGACCACCAGGGTCCCGCCGACCCGCTCCACGAACCGGGCGAAGCTGTCGTAGACGGCGCGGGGGTCGCCGTAGTTGTCGAGGTGGTCCGGCTCGACGTTGGTCACCACGGCGATGTCCGGGGCCAGCATGAGGAAGGAGCCGTCGCTCTCGTCCGCCTCGGCGACGAACACCCCGCCGGCGCCCTCGTCGGCGCCCAGGCCGGTGGTGACCAGCTGCCCGCCGACGCAGTAGGACGGGTCGGCTCCGCACTTCTGCAGCGCCACCGTGAGCATCGAGGTCGTGGTGGTCTTGCCGTGCGTGCCCGCCACGGCGACCGCCCGGCGGCCGGCCATGACCGAGGCCAGCGCCGCGGCCCGGGGGATCACCCGCAGCCCCTGCCGGAGCGCCTCGCCCAGCTCGGGGTTGGAGTCGCGGATCGCGGTGGAGACCACCACCGTGTCGACGTTCTTGATGTGCGAGGCGGCGTGGCCGATGTGGACCGTCGCGCCCAGCTCCCGCAGCTCGGTCACCATCTGCGAGCTGCGCGCGTCGCTGCCGGAGACCGGGACCCCCCTCTTGAGCAGGATGCGGGCGATGCCGGACATGCCGGCACCGCCGATCCCGATGAAGTGGACCCGTCCCAGCTCCTCCGCCGCGACCGGCTCCACCAGCTTGACCAGACTCACCGGTAGCTCACCACTTCCCACTCGTCGCGCGGCGGCCGTCGTGCCCGCCGCTCATCACGCCCGCCCCTGCGCCGCGATCCGCAGCACCCGCTGCGCGAGCGCCGTGTCGGCGTCCTTGCGCCCCATCCGGGACGCGGCCTCCGACATGGTCACCACGCGCTCGGGGTCGGACAGGATCGGCAGCACGTTGCGCACGATCCACTCGGGCGTCAGCTCGGCGTCGTCCACCAGCAGCCCGCCGCCCGCGGCCGCGATCGGCGCGGCGTTGAGCCGCTGCTCCCCGTTGCCGTGCGGGAGCGGGACGTAGGCCGCCGGCAGGCCCACCGCGGTGAGCTCGGCGCAGGTGATGGCCCCGCTCCGGCACAGCGCGAAGTCGGCGGCGGCGTAGGCCAGGTCCATCCGGTCGACGTACTGCAGCACCACGTACTGCGGGTCGCCGGGCGGCGGCTCCTCCTCCAGCGTGTTCTTCGGGCCGATGATGTGCAGCACCTGCACCCCGGCCCGGCGCAGCGCCTGCGCCGCGCCCAGGGCCGCCCGGTTCAGCGAGCGGGCCCCCTGGGAGCCCCCGGTCACCAGCAGGGTCGGCAGGTCGGCCTCCAGGCCGAACCAGGAGCGCGCCTTGTCCCCGGTGGAGAGCCGGTCCAGCTCGGCGACCTCGCGCCGGAGCGGGATGCCCACGTACTCCGCCTTCGGCAGGGGCGTGTCCGGGTGACCGGTGAACACGTGGTCGGTCAGCCGCGCGCCCAGCCGGTTGGCCAGGCCGGGGCGCGGGTTGGCCTCGTGCACCACGATGGGCACGCCGCGCCGCCGCGCCGCCAGGTAGGCGGGGGTGGCCACGTAGCCGCCGAAGCCGACCAGCACGTCGGCCTCCACCCGGTCCATGATCCCCGCGGCCGTGCCGATCGCGCCCGCCAGGCGGCCGGGCACGGTCAGCAGCTGCGGCGTGATCGCGCGCGGCAGCGGCACCGCGGGCACGAGCTGGAGCTCGTACCCCCTGGCCGGCACCAGCCGCGTCTCCAGGCCGCGCTCCGTGCCGAGGCAGGTGATCTGGACGCTCGGGTCCAGCCGGCGCAGCGCGTCGGCCAGGGCGAGCGCCGGCTCGATGTGACCGGCCGTCCCCCCGCCGGCGAGGACCACTCTCATGTCGGCCCCTTCGCTCGTGTCGTGCTCAACGTCGTGTGCGGCCCGGCCGTCTTCCCGGTCGCGGGCCACCCAGGCCAAGCCAGCTTAGAGCCCGCGCCGCCGGTCCGGGGCCACGGGCGAGGAGAGCCTCGCGCGCACCGGGCTCCAGCTTGGCGAAGGAGAGCAGCATGCCGAGCGTGGCGAGGGTCGGCAGCAGCGCCGATCCGCCGTAGGACAGCAGCGGGAGCGGGATGCCGGTGATGGGCAGCACGCCGATGACCGCGCCGATGTTGACGATCGCCTGGCCCGCGATCCAGGCGACCGCGGCCGCCGAGGCCAGCCGGACGAACGGGTCCCCCACCCTCGTCGCCACCCGCAGGCCCGCGTAGCCGAGCAGCCCGAACAGCGCGACCACGACCAGCGTGCCCATCAGGCCCAGCTCCTCGCCGATGATGGCGAAGATGAAGTCGCTCTCGGCGTGCGGGAGCCAGTTCCACTTGGCCCGGCTGGAGCCCAGACCGAGCCCGAACCAGCCGCCGCTGCCCATCGCGATCTGCCCCTGGACCGCCTGGAAGCCGGTGTCCTGGGCGTCGCTCCACGGGTCCAGCCACCCCTTGATCCGGTCCGCGCGGTAACCCTCGGTGCTGATCATCACGACGGCGGCGAGCACCACCACCGCGAGGATGCCGCCGAAGAGCTTCAGCGGGGCGCCCACCACCCACAGCAGCGCCAGGAAGATGGTCATCAGGACGATGGTGGTGCCGAGGTCGCGTCCCACCATGACCAGCAGCGCCAGCAGGGCGGTGCCCGGCATCAGCGGCAGGAGCAGGTGGCGCCACTCGACCGCCCCGCCCCGCACCCGGCGCGCCAGCAGGTCGGCGCCCCACAGCACCAGCGCGAACTTGGCCGGCTCCGACGGCTGGATGGTCAGCTCGCCGATGTAGATCCAGCGCTGCGCGCCCAGCTCCGCCTCTCCGATGAAGATCACCAGGACCAGGCCCAGCGCGGCCACGACCATCATCGGGTAGCCGGCCAGCCGGAAGAACCGCACCGGCAGCCGGGAGCAGACCCACATCAGGCAGAGCCCCAGCGCCATCGAGATGAGCTGCCGCCCGAAGAGCGCGAAGGCCGACCCCCGCGTCTCCAGCGCCGAGATGCTGGAGGCCGACAGGACCATCATCAGTCCCAGGGCCACCAGCAGCCCGCTGACGCCCAGGAGCAGGTGGTAGGAGAACAGCGGCCTGCCCAGCAGCTCGCGCAGGCGGACGAGCCCGCCGCGCAGCGGGGCGGGCTCCGCCGTCCGGTCGGCCGCGGTCATCCGCCGCTCCCCTCCCGCCGGGTCTCCAGGCGGTGCACGGCCCGCGCGAACGCCTCCCCCCGCGCCGGATAGCCGGTGAACATGTCCAGGGAGGCGGCTGCGGGGGCCAGCAGTACGGTGTCCCCGGGGGAGGCGAGCCTGGCGGCTTCGGCGACGACACGGTCCATGGCCCCAGTGTCCCGGTCGGCGACCTCCACCACCGGGACATTCTCGGCGTGTCGCGCCAGGGCCCGCCGGATCGGCTCGCGGTCGGCGCCCAGGAGCACGGCGCCGCGCAGCCGCGGGGCGGCCTGCCGTACCAGGTCGTCGACGTCGGCGCCCTTGAGCTGCCCGCCGGCCACCCAGACGACCGAGGGGTAGGCCGCGAGCGAGGCGGCCGCGGCGTGCGGGTTGGTGGCCTTGGAGTCGTCGACGTAGTCCACCCCGTCCACGCGGGCGACGTGCGCGATCCGGTGCGGGTCCGGGACGAAGTCCCGCAGCCCCTGCCGTACGGCCTCCGGTGGCACCCCGTAGGCCCGGGCCAGGGCGGCGGCGGCCAGCGCGTTGGCCACGTTGTGCGGCGCGAAGGGGCGCACGTCCTCCAGCGAGGCGAGCTCGGCGGCCTCCCGGACGGGGTCGGCGACAAAGGCCCGGTCCACCAGCAGGTCCTCCACCACGCCGAGCTGCCCCGGCCGGGGCACCTGGAGCGTGAAGCCGACCGCGCCGGGGTACGGCGCCGCCAGCCGGGCCGCCCACTCGTCGTCGGCGTTGTGCACGACGGTCCCGGCCCGCGCGAAGATCTCCCCCTTGGCGCGGGCGTACTCCTCCATGGAGCCGTGCCAGTCCAGGTGGTCGGGGGCGACGTTGAGCACGGCCGCGGCGAGCGGGGCGATGCTCGGCGCGCGGTGCAGCTGGAAGCTGGACAGCTCCACCGCCAGCACGTCGTACGGCCCGGCGACCGCCTCGACCACCGGGACGCCCACGTTGCCGACCGCGAGCGCCCGGTGCCCGGCCGCGCTCAGCATCGAGGTGAGCATGCGCACGACCGTGGTCTTGCCGTTGGTGCCGGTCAGCGCCAGCCACGGCGCCGCGCCCTCGGGCCGCAGCCGCCAGGCCAGCTCGACCTCGCCGATCACCTCGACGCCGGCCTCCGCCGCGGCGACCAGCACCGGGTGGTGGGGCGGCCAGCCGGTGGCGACGACCAGGGAGGCGCCCTCCGGCACCGCCGCGGGCTCGCCGAAGCGCACCTCGACGCCCGCGGCGGCCAGCTCGGCCGCGGCGGCGCGCTGCCGCTCGCCGTCCCGGCCCTCCAGGACGACCACCCGCTCGCCGCGGGCGGCCAGCAGGCGGGCGGCGGCGGCGCCGGACACGCCGGCACCCAGCACACAGATCATTGGACTACCGGGTCCTTCCAGGTCCTTCCGGGACGGGCGGGGCGGTTCGGTCAGGACTTCGGCATCCACTCGATGTAGAACAGTCCGAGCCCGAACGCCGCACAGAGGCCGGCGATGATCCAGAACCTGACCACGATGGTGGTCTCCGCCCAGCCCGCCAGCTCGAAGTGGTGCTGGAGCGGTGCCATCCGGAACACCCGTTTCCCGGTCATCTTGAACGAGCCGACCTGGATGATCACCGACAGGGTGATGACCACGCACAGGCCGGCCAGGATGATCAGCAGCAGCTGGGTGCGGGTGGTGATCGCCAGACCGGCGATCACGCCGCCCAGGGCGAGCGAGCCGGTGTCGCCCATGAAGATCTTGGCGGGCGGGGCGTTCCACCACAGGAAGCCGACCAGCGCGCCGAGCACGGCGGCGGCGACCACCGCCAGGTCCAGCGGGTCGCGCACCCAGTAGCAGTTCGGGCCGAGCTGCGTGGTGCAGCTGTTGCGCAGCTGCCAGTTGCCGATCAGGATGTACGAGGCCAGCACCGCGCCGGTGGCGCCGCTGGCCAGGCCGTCCAGGCCGTCGGTGAGGTTCACCGCGTTGGAGAAGCCCACGATCATGATGAGCACCCAGACCGTGAACCCGACGATGGTGATCGACGGCCCGAAGTCCCGCAGGAACGACAGCCGGGTCTCGGCCGGGGTGATGTCGTAGGCGTTGGGGAAGCGGACCACCAGCACGGCGAAGACCGCGCCGACGATGAGCTGGCCGAGGGCCTTGGCGCCGCTGCGCAGGCCCAGGCTCCGCTGCTTGTAGATCTTGATGAAGTCGTCGAGGAAGCCGACCATGCCCAGGCCGGTCATCAGGAACAGCACCAGCACCGCGGAGACCGTGGGCGTGGTCCACGACATCAGGTGGGCGCAGGCGTACCCGAGCAGCGCGGCGAGCACGATCACCGTGCCGCCCATGGTGGGGGTGCCGCGCTTGTCGTGGTGGCCGGAGGGCCCCTCCTCCCGGATGCTCTGCCCGTAGCCGCGCCGGGAGAACAGCCGGATCGCCAGCGGGGTGCCGAACAGCGACAGCAGCAGCGCCACGGCCGCCGCGATGAGGATGTCCCTCACCGGCCGTCACCCCCGACCAGGGCGTGGGCCACCCGCTCCAGCCCGGCCGCGCGCGAGCCCTTGACCAGGACCACGTCACCGGGGGTCAGCATCTCCTCCACCAGGGCCGCGGCCTGCTCCGTGTCGGCCGCGTGCACCACGCGGGTGCCCGGCCCGCCCGGTGGCGCGCCGGAGGCGGCCTCCGCCAGCGCGGCCCGGGCCCCGGCCAGGATCGGCCCGGCGTCCTCGCCGACGACGACCAGGCCCGCCAGGCCCGCGCCGGCGGCCAGCCGGCCGACGTCCTCGTTGAGGGCGTCGCTGTGCTCGCCCAGCTCGGCGAGGGAGGCGACGACGGCGAAGCGGCGGCGCGTGCCGGCCAGCGCGTCCAGGGCGCGGAAGGCGGCCCGCATGGAGTCGGGGTTGGCGTTGTAGGCGTCGTTGATCACGGTGACGCCGTCGGCGCGGTCGGTGACCTCCATCCGCCAGCGGCTGCGGGGCTCGGCCTCCGACAGCTCCTGGGCGATGACGGCGACCGGCAGGCCCAGCTCGTAGGCGGCCGCGGCGGCGGCCAGGGCGTTGTCCACCGCGTGCTCGCCGTACAGGCGCAGGGCGACCGGCGCGGTCCCGGAGGGGGTGCGCAGCGTGAAGGCCGCGCGGCCCCGCTCGTCCACGGCCACGTCCTCGGCCCGCACGTCGGCGCGGGCGGACCTGCCGTACCAGGTGACCCTGGCCCGGGTGCGGCCGGCCATCGCGGCCACCAGCGGGTCGTCGGCGTTCAGCACGGCCACGCCGTCGGCCGGCAGCGCCTCCACCAGCTCGCCCTTGGCCTGGGCGATGGCCTCGCGGCTGCCGAAGACGCCCAGGTGGGCGGTGCCGACGTTGAGGACCACGCCGATCCTCGGCGGGGCGATGCGGGCCAGGTAGGCGATGTGCCCGACGTCCCTGGCGCTGAGCTCCAGGACCAGGCAGCGGGTCGTCTCGTCGGCCCGCAGCACGGTCAGCGGGTGGCCGATCTCGTTGTTGAACGAGCCGACCGGCGCGACGGTCGGACCGATCCGGGCGGTGAGGCGGGCCAGCAGGTCCTTGGTGCTCGTCTTGCCCGACGAACCGGTGACGCCGACCACCGTGGCCTGCGGCAGCTCGGCGCACACGGCCGTCGCGAGGGCCGCCAGCGCGGCCGTCGTGTCGGCGACGATCACCGCGGGGACGTCGACCGGCCGCTCCGCCAGCACGGCGACCGCCCCGGCCGCCACGGCCTGGGCGGCGAAGTCGTGGCCGTCGGCCCTGTCCCCCTTGAAGGCGACGAACAGCGACCCCGGTTCGGCCGCCCGGGAGTCGATGACGACCGGGCCGCGCACCACCGCGCGGGGGTCGGCCGTGCCCGTGAGGGCGCCCGAGGTGATCTCGGCGATCCTCGCCAGCGGCAACGGGATCATGATGCGTCTTCCCTACTCTCATGCGTGCTTAGGCGCCCGCTCCGGCTCCGCCGCCGGGCGATCGCGTCGGCCACCACCTGCCTGTCGTCGAACGGCAGGACCCGGTCTCCGACGTACTGCCCCTGCTCGTGCCCCTTGCCCGCCACGACGACGACGTCTCCGGAGCCCGCCCGGGCGATCGCCAGGTCGATGGCCGCGGCCCGGTCCGGCTCAATGATCACATGTGCGCGCTCCTCCTCGGGCACGCCGAGGACTCCGTCCATCATCTCGGCGAGGATCCGCAGGGGGTCCTCCGAGCGAGGGTTGTCGCTGGTGAGAATAGCCATATCCGCCAGGCGTGCGGCGGCTTCCCCCATCATCGGGCGTTTGCCCCGGTCGCGGTCGCCCCCGCAGCCGAGCACCACGGTCAGCCTGCCGGCCGTGACCTCGCGCAGCGAGCGCAGCACCGACTCGACCGCCCCCGGCTTGTGCGAGTAGTCGACGATCGCCTCGAAACCGTCGCCACCGGGGACCCGCTCCATCCGGCCCGGCACGCCCGCCAGCGTGCCGACGCCCGACACGGCGGTGCGCAGCGGCAGCCCGGCCTCGACCAGGGCGACGATCGCGCCCAGGGCGTTGGCCACGTTGAACGGCCCGGGCAGGGCCACCGCCACGTCGTCCTCGACGCCGCCGGGGCCGATCACGCGGAAGGCGCTGCCGCCGCCGCCCAGCCGCACGTCCGCGGCCCGCCAGTCGGCCCCGGGGTCGCCCGAGGCGGAGAACGTGGTCATCGGGATCTTGGCCCGGTCCAGGAGCTCGCGGCCGTGCGGGTCGTCGAGGTTGGTGACGCCGGTCCGGCTCATCTCGGGGGTGAACAGCCGGGCCTTGGCCGAGAAGTAGTCCTCCAGGTCCCGGTGGAAGTCGAGGTGGTCCTGGGAGAGGTTGGTGAACAGCGCGACGTCGTAGAAGACCTCGTCGACCCGGCCCAGGGCCAGCGCGTGGCTGGAGACCTCCATGGCGGCCGCGGTGACGCCCTGCTCGCGCATGAGCGCGAACAGGGCGTGCAGGTCGCTGGCCTCCGGGGTGGTGAGCTTCGGGGTGAAGCGCAGCTCGCCGGCGCGGAGCTCCACCCCGCCGACCAGGCCGGTACGGTGGCCCGCCGCCCGCAGCCCGGCCTCCAGCATGAAGGTCGTGGTGGTCTTGCCGCTGGTCCCCGTCACGCCGATGACCGTCATGTCCTGCGCCGGCCGGCCGTACACCCAGGCGGAGACCCGGCCGAGCACGGCCCGCGGGTCCGGCACGACGAGGACCGGCAGCCCGGTGGCGGCGGCGGCCTCGCGGCCGGCCGGGTCGGTCAGGATCGCGGCCGCCCCGGCGGCCAGCGCCTGCGCGGCGAAGTCGGCGCCGTGGACGGTCGATCCGGGCAGCGCGACGTAGAGGTCGCCGCGCCGGACCTGGCGGGAGTCGATCGTGACCCCGGAGACGGCGGCCAGCGGCGCGCGCGACGTGCCCGAGGGCGCGCCGAGCAGGCTCGCCAGACCGGACAGCGGCCGGGGTGGACTGGTTGAGGGTCGCATGGACGACGGGGGACGCACGGCGGAGAGCGTACCGCTCCCGCTCACTCCCCGGCGCGTATCCGCACCTCCGGCGGCTCGGCACCGGTGGGCGGGATCTTCTTGCTCTTCAGCGCGAACGTCATCACCTTCTTGAAGACCGGGGCGGCGATCTCACCCCCGTAGTGGCCCTTGCGGGGGTCCTGGATGACGGCCAGGACGACCAGGCGGGGCTTGTCGGCCGGCGCGAAGCCGGCGAAGGTCGCGGTGTAGCCGCAGTATCCCTGGCAGGCGGCGTCGTAGCGCATCGCGGTGCCGGTCTTGCCCGCCACGCGGTAGCCGTCGATCGAGGCCAGCTCACCGGTGCCCTCCGCGCCGACGGCGGCCTCCAGCATCTGCGAGATCTCGCGGGCCGTGCGCTCGCCGATCACCCGGGTCCGCTTCCCCTCCGCGGCCGGGACGAAGGCGCCGCCCGCGTCGGTGGTGCCTGCCACGATCGACGGGGTGACCCGCACCCCGCCGTTGGCGATGGTCTGGTAGACGCTGGCCGTCTGCAGGGCGGTGACCGAGATGCCCTGGCCGTAGGCGATCGTGCAGCGCTGGCTGCCCGACCAGTCCTTCCACGAGGGCAGCAGCCCCGCCTCCTCGCCGTAGAAGCCCGCGCCGGGCCTGGTGCCGAACCCGAAGCGGCGCAGCGTCTCGTGGAGCTTGGCGTCGCCGACCTTGCGCGCGGCGAGGATCGTGCCCACGTTGCTGGAGGTGGCGACCACCCCGGAGAACGTCAGCTTCTCGGTGGGGTGCGGGTGGGAGTCGCGCAGCACGCGGTCGGCGCACCTGATCTCGTCGTCCACGGTGAACACCGTCTCGGGCCGCACGGCCCCGGACTCCAGGGCGGCGGCCGCGGTGATCACCTTGTTGGTGCTTCCGGGCTCGAAGACGTCGGCCACGGCCCGGTTGACCCACCGGTCCTCGGTGGTGTTCTCCCAGTCCTCCAGATCCAGCTCGGGGGCGTTGGCCATCGCCACCACCTGGCCGGTCCGCACGTCCATCACGATGACGCTGCCGGTGCGCGCGCCGGTGGCCTCGACCTGCTCGGCGATCGCCTTCTGCGCCGCCCACTGGACGTCCCGGTCGATGGTCAGGCGCACGTCGCGCCCCTCCACCGGCTGCCGGCTGGTGCTGCGGGTCATCGGGATCCGCTGGCCGTCGCGGCCGGTCTCGATGGTCTGCTGGCCGTCGCGCCCGGCCAGCACCTTGTTGTGCTGGAGCTCCAGGCCGCTCAGCCCGTTGCCGTCGTCTCCGACGAACCCGATCAGGGTCCCCGCCAGGTCGCCGCCGGGGTACTCCCTGCGGTACTCGTGCGTGCTCCCGACGCCCTTGTAGCCGTGCTTGAGGATCTTCTCGGCCCGGATCGGCTCGACGCTCGCGACGGGCACGTAGCGCTTGCGGGTGTCGGCCAGCTTGGCCGCGATCTCCTGCTTGGGCCTGCCCAGCTCCGCGGCGAGCATCGCCGCCACCTTGTCGCGCTGCTCCGGCACGACGTCGTAGGGGTCCACGAAGATCTCGCGCGCCTCGACCGTGAGCGCGAGCTCGTGCCCGTTGACGTCGGTGATCGAGCCGCGCCGGGCGGGGATGCGCTCCTCCTGGACGCGCTGCCGGGCCGCCTCCGCCATGTAGACCTTGGAGTCCAGCCCCTGGAGCTGGACGAGGCGGCCGGCGAAGATCGACAGCACGAAGGTCATGGCGATCAGGCCGATGCTGATCCGCCTGCCCGGGTTGCCCAGGCGCAGCATCACCGGCGGGCGCGCGGGCGGCCGCGGCGGCCCGCCGTCCCCGGACCGGCGCACGGGCCCGCGCGGCCCGCCGGATCCCGCGATGCGTCTCCTGACCGCGTGGAGGGGGGCGGTCAGCCGGTCGTCGCCGTCACGCACGGGCCGGGGATCCCGCCCCGGTGCCGGGCGCGGTCCCCGCGCGCGGAGGGCGGAGGGGCCGGCCGCACCCGGCCGCGCCGCCTCGGTACGGCCAGGCCGCCCGGACGGTTCCGGGCGCGGCGGGCGGCCGGGCGCCCCAGCACGCGGCGGGCGGACGGCGCCGTCCCGGCCACCGGCCCCCC
>NZ_BAAAUT010000079.1:0-24745 GCF_039534085.1 Planomonospora alba | reverse complement strand
TGTGGGGGGTCGTCTTCCGGGGCGGCCCCCTTTTTTTCCGTGTGCTTCCCGGGGGTGATCTCCTCCGTTATCGGCGGTGGCGTCGCGCTAAGATCGCGTCCCGTGCTCTCGGATAATCTCTGGCGGATTACCAGGATCGGATCAGTGGGTCTGGTCCTTGCGGCGGCGGCCGCTGGCCTGGTGCTCGGCGACACCTGGCTCTGGGTGGCCGCCGAATGGGTGCCGCCGGCCTACGCGGAGTTCTCCACGCGCGATGCGTTCGACACCCCGGCGACCGTGGCGCTGCTCGTGGCCGCTCTGGTGAAGGCCGCGCTCCTGTGGTTGATCCTGCGCACCCCCGCGCCGGGACCGCTGGACCACCGGGCGAAGGCGCTGCGCCGGCTGCTGTATCTGGCGGTGGCGTACGCCCTCGTGCTGTGGTATCCGATCGGGCTGCTTCCCGACGCGGTCGACGCGGCATTCCAGCTCGCGCTGTGGGCCTCGATCGACGTCCTCTACCTGCTCGTCATCCGCTGGCGCTCCCGCATGCTGCGCGCGGTGGCCGGAGCGGTGTTCGCGGTCGAGTTGGCCGGACTGGCCGACGGACTGCTCGACGAATTCGACCTCCCGGAACTCGGATCGATCGACGTTCTCCGGCCGGTCCTGATGCTGGGCGGAGTGGCGGCGACCATCATCACGGTCGTCGGGCAGCGGCGCGACGGCCGGTGGAGCCGTGGCACACAGATCGCCGGGTGGTCGTCGGTGGGCGTCTACGTGCTGGTGATCCCGCTCAACGTTCTCCTCGGGGAGATCTCCAGCGGGAGTCTGGTGATGTCGGTCGTGACGGACGCGATGGTGCTCGTCGGCACCGTGTGGATCGCGGCGACCGCCCGTGAACTGCCCACTGGGGACCACCCGGCCGACCCTCGGCCCGTGCGGCGCGTGATCCGCGTCGCGGTGGCGGCGGTGGCCGTGCTGCCGGTCGTCGCACTGATCCACCCGGAGCGGACCCCGCACCTCACCTACACCGGCTGGTCGCCGGGCTGCTATGTCCGGCCCAGCTTCGGCGACCTGAAACCTTCGGAACGCGACGAGGCGTTCCTGTGCCGGGCGCGGAGCACGGACGGCGGGGTCCCGCCGATGTTCCCGGACGACCTGTCGGATCAGGAGATCCTCGCGTACGGGCGGACGCTGTGCCGTACGAAGGACCGCGAGGAGCAGGAGGCGATCCTGGCGCGGGCCGGGAGCGCGCGGCCCGGCTGGGGCGCGGATCCGTGGGACCTCGTCTACGTCTGCCCGGAGATCGTCGGTGCGGTCCATCCCGAGCTGCTGAGGTCGAGCGCGGAGACGGAGGCGGCGAACGCCGCCTACATCGCCGAGAAGAACGCCGAGTGCCGCGATCCGTGGCCCCGGACGAAGGGTGTCGTCCAGGCCACGGCCAGGTACTTCCTGTTCGCCGACGGCGACCACGGCTATCTGGTCCACGATCCCGAGGACGAATCGGCCGACGGGGCGATGGAGCAGGCGATCGACGAGCTCTACGACGACAGCTCCCTGATCGGGGTGGCCGGCAGTGCGGTGCTCGTCGGGCACGTCGAAGACGTCATCGATCTGTGCCTCACCGTGAAGGCCTTCCGCACCGCGCCGCCGCAGCGGACGGCCGGATGGGATCAGGTCACCGAGGTGCCGGTCGTCAGCCGCAGCGGCCTGCTCACCGTGCCGGAGATGGGCGAGGGCGAAGTGGGCGCGGGTGCCCCCATGCCGAACCTGGCGGTCACGGGGAAGGGCCGCTACCGGCTCCGTGTCTACGTGCGGGTCGGCGACGCGGGAGAGGAGCACCTGGTCGTCGTGTTCCCGGGTGCGTCGAGGAAGAGGCTCAAGCTGAAGCGGTGAGCGGCACTCTGGTCACCGCGTCTCCTCCAGTTGCCTGCTGATCTGATCGATCCGGCGGATCCGGCCGTCCGGGGCCAGCCGGCCGAACATGTAGATCTCCGCCGCGAAGGTCTTGCCCCTGCGCAACCTGGTGCGCAGGGTCCACCGAGCGGCGATCCGGTCACCCGAGACCAGCACCTCGTGGATCTCGACACCGGACCGGTCGTCAGCGGTCGTCGCCTCTCTGTCGACATTCCTGCGGACAGGGCGGACATGGTCGATCATGCGCTGCCGGTCGATCACGAGCCCGTCGTTGCAGTACTCGAAGTCCGGAACGAAGTAGCGGTCGAGGATCGCGCCGGGCTCCTCGTCGGAGACCGCCATGTCCCGTGTGTAGGCGATCAGGAAGTCGGCGAGGTCGCGCTCGGATTCGATGCCCATGAAGTTTCCTCGAAAAGAGAGGGTCCTGTGTTCACCAGTAGATCAAGAACACTACACCCCGGTAAGGTATCTTGCCGCCGGATGTGCAAGAACCGGGCCTGCGCGCGCATGTGGGGGTGCCAGGAACCCGGCCGCCCCACACGGCCTGCGCGGACCGGCACCCTCGTCGCCCCGGTTCCCACCCGTCCCTGCCCGGCCGCCTCGGGCAGGGACGGGACCAGGGCGTCGAACAAGGCCAGGCTCTGGTCCCGCGGCACCGGCCGGTCGCCCCGCCGGACCAGGAACCGCACCGGCACGGTGATCCGTTCCGCCCGGCAGGATGGCCGGGGCGGAGGTCAGGGGGTCAGCAGGGTCTTGACGGCGCGGCGCTCGTCCATGGCCCGGTAGCCCTCGGCGGCCTGCTCCAGGGGCAGGGTCAGGTCGAACACCTTGCCCGGGTCGATGGTGCGGTTCCAGATCAGCTCGATCAGCTCGGGCAGGAAGCGGCGTACCGGGGCGGGGCCGCCGTGCAGGTGCACCCCGGAGAAGAACAGCTCCATACCGGGCAGCTGGACGCCGTGGGCGACACCGACGTAGCCGACGTGCCCGCCGGGGCGGGTGGCGCGGATGGCCTGCATCATCGACTCCTGGGTGCCGACCGCCTCGATGACCGAGTGCGCGCCCAGCCCGCCCGTCAGCTCCTTGAGCCGTGCCACGCCCTCGTCACCGCGCTCGGTGACGATGTCGGTGGCGCCGTACTCGGCGGCGAGCCTCTGCCGGTCGGCGTGGCGGCTGAAGACGACGATCCTCCCGGCGCCCAGCTGCCGGGCGGCCAGTACGCCGAGCAGGCCGACCGCGCCGTCGCCGACGACCGCGACGGTCTTGCCGGGCCCGGCTTCGGCGGCGACGGCGGCGAACCAGCCGGTGCCCAGCACGTCGGAGGCGGCCAGCAGGCTCGGGATCAGGTCGGCATCGGGCATGGCGGGGGTGGCGACCAGGGTGCCGTCGGCCAGCGGGATGCGGGCGTACTGCGCCTGGGTGCCGATGGCGCCGATCGGTACGGCGCGCACGCAGCGGGACTGGTAGCCGGCCCGGCAGATCTCGCAGGTGTTGTCGGAGGCGAAGAACGAGCCGACCACGAACTGGCCCGGCCGGAGGGTGCGGACCTCGCCGCCGACCTCCTCGACGAGGCCGACGTACTCGTGGCCCATCGGGGCCGGGCCGTTCACCGGCTCGACACCGCGGTAGGGCCACAGGTCCGAGCCGCACACGCACGCCGCCGCGACCCTGATGACCGCGTCGGTCGGCTCGACGATCACCGGGTCGTCGCGGTCCTCGACGCGGACGTCACCGGGGGCGTGCAGAACTGCTCCACGCATCGTGGATCTCCTTCGGAAAACGTCAGAGCTTCGGCTCCTCGCCTGGAGGCCGTCGTCCACGGCCGTCTCCGGATTCGTCGCCCCGGTACGGGGAGACCAGGGCCGCCACGGTCACCAGGCTCCGGCACCAGGCTCCGGTCCCGCCGTGAGAGCGCCTCATCCGGCCGTACCCCGCCGAGCAGTACGTCATCGGTCAGGTGACCGGTTACGGAGCGAAACCGCCGAACACGGCCTTGGCGCCGGACGGCTTGTCATCCGACACGCGCATCTCCTCCTTCAGCCGCCTTGTTTCCGAAAACGAGCCCGCTCATCTGCGACGGCGAGAAGATGACCTCCTCCGGGCCGTTGTTTTGCCCCCCGGCCAGTGCAGGCGGCGCCCGGCGCCCCGCCGGTCGGCGGCTTCGAGCCCGCCTGCGGCAGGTCCGCCGGCTCTCATCGGGCTCATCGTTAGACTTACCGGAAGGTAAATTCATGGTGGGACATCCGTCCGCCGCCGAGTCGACCTGTGCGGCGTCGGCGGCCGGCGGAGCAGGCGGGAGAGAGGGAACGGTGCCCCGGACGCGGTCCACCGAGACCAGAGACAGGATCAAAGCGGTGGCTCTTGAGCTGTTCCGCGCCCAGGGGGTCCAGCAGACGAGCATGCGCGAGATCGCCGAGCGGCTCGGCATCACCAAACCCGCGCTCTACTACCACTTCGCCTCGCGTGAGGATCTCCTGCTGAGCCTCGTCCAGCCGCTCGTCGAGGACGGTGAGGCCGCCCTCGCCGAGGAGGAGGCCGCCGGGTCGGTGGACCCGCGCCTCCTGCTGACCCGCTACTTCGACCTGTGCATGCGGCACCGCGACGTCATCGCCGTCGTCCTGCGGGACGCGGCCACCCTGCTCCAGCTCGACCTGGCCGCCCGGGTCCTGGACTGGCGGCGCCGCATCACCCTTCTGCTGGCGGGTCCCGAGGCCACGCTCCCCGAGCTGGCCCGCGTCACCCTCGTCCTGGGCGGCATGGGCGACTGCATCGCCCTGCTCGGCGACCGTCCGGACGGGGAGCTGCGCCCGGCCGTGCTGGACGCCGCCTGCACCGCCCTGGGCCTGGGCGGGGAGTGACGGGAGCCGCGGGACCGGCGACCGGCCGTGCCGTCGCGCGGGGGCGAGGTCCCGCGGCGGGACGTCAGGCGTGGAAGGACGAGGCCATCTCGTCGAGGATCTCGTCCATGACCTCCACCGGCGGGCGTACCGGCTCCTCCGTGAGCCACATCTGCGCGGCGAGCCGCAGGGAGGTGAGGAACGCGGCGGCGAGGACGTGGGGCCGTACTCCCGGCGGGTGCGCCCGCTCGGCGACGGCCAGGGTCAGGTCGTTCTCCAGCGCGGAGTGGTTGGCGAGCTGGCGGGCGAGGAGGGAGGGGTGCTTCTGGGCCAGCCGGGTGCGGACCGCCAGCTCCCGATCGGGGTTGTCGAGGCTGTCGCGCATGTCGTGGACGGCCGCGCGCAGCGCGGTCCACGCGGGCTCCTCCGGCGGCCGGTTCCGCACGTTCCGGACCAGGGCCTGGGTCTGCTGCTCGTCGCGGTAGAGCAGCGCGTCCTCCTTGCCCCCGAAGTAGTTGAAGAACGTCCTGCGGGAGATGCCGACGGCGTCCGCGATCGCCTCGACCGTGACGTGGTCGAAACCGTGCGCGAGGGACAGGCGCAGGGTCGCCTCGTGGAGGGCCTGCCGGGTGGCGGCCTTCTTGCGTTCGCGGAGCCCCATGCTGTTGTCCATGTGGCCATCATCCTATGCAAGAAAAGTGCACAATGTGTAATTTCGTCCCGCAGTGCGTGTCGCGGGCCGGCCGACGTTCCCGTGCCGGTTCCGGTGGACCGCGCCCGGCGGGCCTGCCGCCCTCCGGGCCCGGAGATCGTCCGCGGCCTTCGGCTCCGCCGGCGGGCCCGGAGCGGTCGCGCCGGGCCCGCCGTACCGCGGCTCAGTGGGTGAGGTCCAGGTCCTTGAGGCGGGGGTCGCCCTCGTCGGCGAAGTAGTGGTCGCGGTGGGTGGCGTCGTCGCCGTCGGCGAGCCCGGCCGCGCGGGCGGCGACCGTGCCGAGGGCCGCGACGGCCAGGTTGACGGCCAGTGCGAGGATGCCCGCGTAGACGGTCGTCTTCGTGTCCAGGCCGAGCTTCTCCAGGGGGAAGGCCGAGCCGGCGAAGTGGGCCTTGGTCGGGCTGGAGACGTTGTAGAGCATGACCATGCCGGCGGTCATGCCCGCGACCCAGCCGGCGATCAGGCCGCCGCGGTGGAACCAGCGGGTGTACAGGCCCAGCGCCACCGCCGGGAGCGTCTGCAGGATGATGACGCCGCCGATGAGCTGCAGGTCGATGGAGAAGCCGGTGTCCAGGAAGAGGATGCAGGCCACCGCGCCGACCTTCACCAGCAGCGAGGTGATCTTGGAGACGCGGGCCTCGTCGGCGTCGCTCGCGGTCGGCTTGATGTACTCCTTGTAGATGTTCCGGGTGAACAGGTTCGCCGCGGCGATCGACATGATCGCGGCGGGGACGAGAGCGCCGATGCCGACCGCGGCGTAGGCCACGCCGGTGAACCAGTCGGGGAACATCTTGTCGAACAGCTGCGGCACGATCGTGTTGTTGTCCTTGCCGATCGGCTGGACCCCGGCCGCGATGGCCATGTAGCCGAGCAGCGCGATCAGGCCCAGCAGCAGGCTGTAGGCGGGCAGCGCGGACATGTTCCGCTTGATGACGTCGCGGTTCCTCGAGGCCAGCACGCCGGTGACGCTGTGCGGGTACAGGAACAGCGCCAGCGCCGAGCCGAAGGCCAGCGTGACGTACTGCAGTTGATTGCCGGCGTTGAGCAGGATGCCGTCGCCGGGCGCCGGGGTCGCGTCGAACTTCGCCTGCGCGGCGTCGAAGATCGAGTCCCAGCCGCCCAGCTTGGCCGGGATGACGATGACGGCGGCCAGGATCACGATGTAGATCAGCGTGTCCTTGACGAAGGCGATCAGGGCGGGGGCGCGCAGGCCCGACTGGTAGGTGTAGGCCGCCAGGATCGCGAACGCGATGACGATCGGCAGGTGACCGGTCACGCCCATCGACTTCAGCACGGCCTCGATGCCGACGAGCTGCAGCGCGATGTACGGCATGGTCGCCACGATGCCGGTGATCGCGATCAGCAGCGCCAGCGTGGGCGAGCCGAACCGGGCCCGGACGAAGTCGGCCGGGGTCACGAAACCGTGGATGTGCGAGACCGACCAGAGCCGGACCAGCACCAGGAACACCATCGGATAGATCACGACGGTGTACGGCACCGCGAAGAAGCCCATCGCGCCCGCGCCCCAGAGCAGGGCGGGCACGGCCACGAAGGTGTAGGCGGTGTAGAGGTCGCCGCCGACGAGGAACCAGGTGATCCACGAGCCGAAGCTCCGCCCGCCCAGCCCCCACTCGTCGAGGGTGGCCAGGTCGTCCGGGCGGCGCCAGCGCGAGGCGACGAACCCCATCCCGCTGACGACCGCGAACAGGACCGTGAATATGATGATCTCGGTCAGGTGCTCCTGCACGGTGTCACCGCCCCCGCTTCGTCATCCGGTAGACGACCGTGGTGGTGGCGACGCCGACCGCGATGAAGGCGAGCTGGAGCCAGTAGAAGAGCGGGAAGCCGAGCAGCCGGGGCTCGTCGGCGTTGAAGAGGAAGGGCAGCAGCGGCAGGACGATCGGCACGATCAGCAGCCGGTTCCACGGGCTGTGGTCGCTCCGTTCCCCGTTGGGTGTGGTCAACGCGATCTCCTCGTGGTGGAGAGAAGCCGGTCGGCCATGACCGGCCCTTCAGGCTGTCCGGAGAGTAACCAGGTGATCGTTTCGTTGCGGTCGCCGCGCGCCCAGCGGACCCGTCGGCGCGGCGAGCGGTCCCGCCCTCGGCCGCGGCGGTGCGTATGCCGAGGTCACAGGTCCGCGTCTCCTGTGCGCGCCTGTTCCGGCGACCTGTTCCGCCCGCTCACCGCATTCCGCCCGCTCCGGTCTTGACACGCTCGCCCGCGTGCGGCAAAAGACCTCGGGAAACACGACATCAGGTGTCCTCTTTCGCCGCCACCATCGTGGCCATGGACACGCCACTGAAGGGGAAGGTCGCCCTGGTCGCCGGGGCGACGCGCGGAACCGGCCGGGCGGTCGCGGTCGAGCTGGGCGCCGCCGGGGCCACCGTCTACTGCACCGGCCGCACGACGCGCGAGCGGCGCTCGGAGATGGACCGGCCGGAGACCATCGAGGAGACGGCCGGGCTGGTGGACCGGGCCGGCGGCGAGGGGATCGCCGTCCAGGTCGACCACCTGGTGCCGGAGGAGGTGAAGGCGCTGGTGGAACAGGTCGACCGCGAGCGCGGCCGGCTCGACGTGCTGGTCAACGACGTCTGGGGCGGCGACAGGTTCACCGCCTGGCACACCCCGGTCTGGGAGCACCCCCTGGACGACGGGCTGCGCCTGCTCCGCCTCGCCGTCGACACCCACCTGATCACCAGCCGCTTCGCGCTGCCCCTGCTCATCCGCAGCCCAGGCGGCCTGCTCGTCGAGGTCACCGACGGCACCTGGGAGTACAACGCCGGCCACTACCGGCTCTCCTGCTTCTACGACCTGGCCAAGATCGCGGTGAACCGCCTGGGCTTCTCCCAGGCGCACGAACTGCGTCCGTACGGCTGCACCGCCGTCTCCCTGACGCCTGGCTGGCTCCGCTCGGAGGCGATGCTGGAGGCCTACGGCGTCACCGAGGAGAACTGGCGGGACGCCACCGCGCAGCAGCCCCACTTCGTCATCTCGGAATCGCCCGCCTTCACCGGGCGCGCGGTCGTCGCGCTGGCCGCCGACCCGGAGCGGGAGCGCTGGTCGGGCCGGTCCCTGTCCAGCGGGCGGCTGGCCCGGGAGTACGGCTTCACCGACGTCGACGGCACCCGGCCGGACGCCTGGCGCTACATCGTCGAGGTCCAGGAGGCGGGCAGGCCGGCCGACGACACCGGCTACCGCTGAACCCGGAGCATCGGCCCCGGCCGGGCGGGAGGGGCGCCGGGGTTGACCCGGAGTCCGCTCCAGCTGTGAGACTTCCGGCGGAGACGGCACGGCGGTACGCGGATCACGGAGGAGAGCACGACATGGACAAGGTCAACCTCGCCCTGGGCGCGATGTACTTCGGCACGCGGCTGGACGAGTCGGCGGCGTTCGATCTGCTGGACCGGTTCGTGGACGCCGGCGGCACGCTGATCGACACAGCCGACTGCTATGCCTTCTGGTCCGATCCGAGCGGCAGGGGCGGGCAGAGCGAGGAGGTCATCGGCCGCTGGCTCGCCCGCCGCCCGGGAATGCGCGACCGGGTGCGCCTCAGCACCAAGGCCGGTGCCGAGCCGGTCGGTCCGGGGGAGTGGCCCGCCAACCGGCAGGGGCTGTCGGCGCCGGCCATCAGGAGCGCGGTGGAGGGCAGCCTCCGCAGGCTGGGCACCGACCGGATCGACCTGTACTGGGCGCACATGGAGGACCGGGCCACCCCTGTCGAGGAGACGGTCGGAGCCTTCGCCGAGCTGGTCGGGGCGGGGAAGGCGCTGCGGCTGGGCTGCTCCAACCATCCGCTCTGGCGGGTGGAGCGGGCCCGGCAGATCGCCTGGCGGGGCGGCCTGCCCGGCTACACCGCGCTCCAGCTCCGCCATTCGTACGTCCAGCCGCGTCCGGGTGCCTCCGTGCCGGACCAGGGGCACCGGTTCGGATGGGTCACCGACGAGGTGGTCGACTACGTCCACAGCGACCCGGGCCTGTCCCTGTGGGTCTACACGGCGCTGCTGAACGGCGCCTACACCCGCGCGGACCGGCCGCTGGCGGATGCCTACGACCACCCGGGCACCACCCGCAGGCTGGCGGCGCTGGCCCGCGTGGCGGACGAGCTCGGCGTCAGCCGCAACCAGGTGGTCCTGGCCTGGCTGACCGGTGGGGACCCGGCGATGACACCGATCGTCGGGGTCAGCGGTCCCGGACAGCTGGACGAGGCGCTCGCTGGAGCGGCCCTGGTCCTGGACGCCGGGCACCGCGCTCTCCTCGACGCCGCGGCCTGACCGGGCCCCGCCGCGCGCCGTCCCGGCGGATGCCCGGCCGTGCGCCGTCCGGGCCGGTGGAGCTCAGCCGTACAGGCGGGACATGCGGGCGGCGGCGTCGGCGAGGCGCTCCCGGAGGGCGGGCGGGTCGACGACCTCGGCCTCCGGGCCGAAGCCGAGGAGCTGGGCGTAGGCGACCTCGGGGGACTCGACGGGCAGGCGGAGCGTGGTCCAGCCCTGCCCGTCGGGTTCCGAGGCCGACGCCAGGGCCTCGCCGAGCGCCGCCGGGTCGGCCACGTGCCGGAGCATGCGCATGCCGCCGGGGCTGAGCCGTACGGTGACCCGCCCGGTGAGCAGGGAGCGGGCGAACTCCGCGGCCCGCCCGGCCCAGAAGGCGGCCAGGTCGAAGTCGCGGTCCCGGTCGAAGCGCCGGTCGGCGTGGACGGCGACGGCGGAGAAGCGGTCCACCCGGTAGATCGCCGAGCGGGTCGCCAGATACCAGATCCCCGCCTTGAGCACGAGCCCGTACGGCTCCAGCGTGCGCTCGGCGCCGCGGTAGCGCGCGCTGACCGGGTGGTCGCCCCAGACCGCCCTGGCCAGCGGGGCCAGCGGTTCCGGAGGCGGGCGTTCGCTGGCGAACCAGCCGGGGGCGTCGAGGTGGAAGCGCTGCGCGGCCGTCGCGGGGGCGTCGCGCAGGGTGGGAGAGAGGGCCGCGGCGGCCTTGAGCCGGGCGGTGGCGGCGACCTCGCCCAGGCCCATCTCCCGCAGCGCCTCCGGCACACCGGACAGGAACAGGGCCTCCGCCTCGGCCCGGTCCAGGCCGGTCAGGCGGGTCCGGTAGCCGTCCAGCAGCCGGTAGCCGCCGCCGCGCCCCCGGTCGGCGTAGACCGGGATGCCCGCCTCCGACAGGGCGAGCACGTCCCGGTGCACGGTCCGCTCGGAGACCTCCAGTTCCCGGGACAGCTCGGCGGCGGTCATGCCGCCCCGCGTCTGGAGCAGCAGGACCAACGACACCAGCCTGGCCGCGCGCACGCGCCCGACTCTAACGCCGTCTTCGCCCGCTCCCGTCCGCGCTCCTGTGCGGCGCGGCCTCCGGGCCGCCGCGGGGGACGGCTCCGTCGCGGCGACGTCCCCGCGGGTTCCGCGGAGCGCGGGTGCCCTCCGGACCGCCGGGTCAGCGGGGCACGAGGGGCAGGACGACCGCCGAGGGATGGTCGGGGTCGTGGAAGACCTCCTGGTCGGCGGCCAGCATGGCGCCGTCCGCGCCGAGCAGGTCGCCGGTGCCGAGGTTGCGGGCGATGCGCGGGTAGGCGCCGCTGGCCACGTGCACCCGGATGCGGTGGCCGCGGCGGAAGCGGTGCCCGATCGGCCACAGGTCCACCTCGACCCGGCGGACGCCGTCCGGGCCGGCGACCGGGAGCCCGGGGGCGAGCCGCCGTACGCCCTCGCACACGTTGTAGGACGTGCCGTTCGGGTGCACGTCGCAGACGCGGACCACGACGTCGGTGTGCTCGGTGGTGGAGCGCAGGTACAGCTCGGCGGTGACCGGACCGATCATGTCGGTGTCCTCGCGGAGCTCGGGGCCGGTGTAGACGAGCACGTCGCGCCGGGCCTCCAGACGCCGCTGGTCGCGCGGCTCGGAGTTGCCGAGCAGTACCGGGCCGCCCAGCGCCGGGGTCGGGTGCGCCGGGTCGTAGCGGTAGCGGTCCGGCTCCGAGTGCTCCGGGTTGCCCGGGCCGAGCCCGAAGCCCGGCCTCAGGTGCCAGCGCTGCGGCCGCATGCCCGGCACCGGCCAGTCGGGGTAGTCGCGCCAGGCGTCGGCGCCCGTGACGAAGATCCTCACCGGCTGCTCCCGCAGCCCGGAGACGTCCCCGAGCAGGTGGGCCCGGAACCAGGTCAGCGCGTCGGCGTTGGCCGCGCGCGTCTGCCGGATGTCCGAGTGGTACCAGGGCCCGATGGTCAGCTGCGGCCGCCGCCCCGCGGCCCGCAGCGCCAGGTAGTCCTTCACCTGCCACGGCAGGAAGACGTCGTACCAGCCGCCGAGCATGGTGACCGCGGCCTCCACCTCTCCCACCGAGGCGGAGAAGTCGCGCCGGTCCCAGTAGGCGGCCGGGTCGGCGTGGTGGGTCAGCAGGTCCTGGAAGAACGGGACGGCCCTGCCCGCAGAGAGCAGGTCCAGCTCGCTCAGCGGGCGCCCCGACAGCGCCGCCCGCCGGGTCCGGCGCGGGGCCGTCAGCGCCCCGAACGGGCTGTCGATGGTGGCGGTCAGCGTGCTCCAGATCAGCGACGACTCCAGCGCGAACGCCCCGCCCACGTAGGCGGCGTCCCGGAACTGCGAGGCGGTCACCGAGGTGGCCATGGCCCGCAGGTCGGGGCCGGCGAACGCGGCGATGGCCCACTGGGCGTAGCCGAGGTAGGAGGGGCCGTGCATCGCCAGGGTCCCGCCGTACCAGGGCTGCTCGCGCAGCCAGGCCAGCGTGGCCAGCCCGTCCTCGTGCTCGTCGAGCGGGCTCGGCACGCCGCCGGAACCGAAGCAGCCCCGGCAGCTCTGCATGAGCACCTGGAATCCGTGCCGGGCGAAGGCGCGGCCGTACATCAGCCCGAACATCCCGCGCCTGCCGTACGGCGAGCGGATCAGGATGGTGGGCGGCCGGACGGCGTCACGGGGGACGTAGCGGTCGGCGAGCAGGACCGCGCCGTCGGGCATCGGGACCGGGAGATCACGCTCGACCGCCACCCGGTACACGGTCTGCGACCGTCCCGGCCGTCCCGGCCAACCCGGCCATGTCGTCACCATGTGCCTCACCTCGCCCTGGTTCTTACCCATTGGTAACAGAACAAAGCTCGCTCTTTTGGAAGGAACCGGCAAGGAAGGTCATCGACTCCGATTCATCGCAAGAGGAATGAATCTCCCCTGGGGTGGTGGCCGTCGGCCGTGCCGGGCGCTCCGCCCCTGGTGCGGGCCGTGCACGCATGATCGGAGCGCTGCGTCGGGCTACGGTCGCGTAGGGTGCCCGGTGCGCGGCAAACTATCGGGACATGTCAGCAATAACCTCGTATGTCGCTCTTGGGGACAGCTTCACCGAGGGCCTGAACGACCACCTCGACGGCGACCGCTACCGCGGCTGGGCCGACCGGCTGGCGGAGATGCTGGCCGCCCGCGAGCCGGGCTTCCGCTACGCCAACCTCGCCGTCCGCGGCCGCCTGATCGGGCGGATCGCCGCCGAGCAGGTGCCGCAGGCCGAGGCCCTGGCCCCCGACCTGGTCTCGCTCTGCGCGGGCGGCAACGACATCCTCCGTCCGGGCGCCGACCCCGACGCGGTCGCCGCGCAGCTGGACGGCGCCGTGGCGCGGCTGCGCGCCACCGGCGCCCGGGTGATGCTCTTCACCGGCTTCGACATCCGCCAGGTTCCGGTCATGCGCCTGGTCCACCACAAGGTCGCCGTCTACAACCTGCACATCCACGACATCGCGACCCGGCACGGCTGCACGCTCGTGGACCTGTGGGCGATGAGCGTGCTGCGCGACCGGCGCGCCTGGAGCGAGGACCGCCTCCACCTGTCCTCCGACGGGCACCGCCGCATCGCGCTGCGCGCCGCCGAGCTCCTCGGCCTGCCCGTCACCGAGGACTGGCGGGAGCCGTACCCGCCGATGGACCCGGCGGTCTGGGCCGAGGCGCGCCGCGAGGACCTGCGCTGGGCCCGCAGCTTCCTGGTGCCGTGGATCAACCGCCGGTTGCAGGGCCGATCCTCCGGCGACGGGCTGGACCCCAAGCGACCCGAACTCGCCCCTCTCGCCAAGGATGTTGCCTGACCGCTTCGCACGCCGCTACTCTTGCGGACATGCGAAACCCAGGCACTCTGCAGTGGTGGCGCCGCTCCTAGGCGGCGCAGGTTTCGCATACGCGAGCAGACGAAGGCCGCCCGGGACAGGCGGCCTTTTCTGCGTCCGCCCCTGGGCATCGGGAAAACCACACGAGGGGCGAGACAGCAGTGGAGACGAGCGGATATACCACCGCCGGGGGCGTCGAGGTCGAGGTCACGACGGCGGACGTCCCGGAGACCGTGCTCGAGGACGTCGTCAGCACGCTGGGGGAGCGGCGCGGCGGCGTGCTCTCCTCCGGGATGGAGTACCCCGGCCGCTACAGCCGGTGGCACCTGGCCTACGTCGATCCCTGCCTGGAGATCACGGCCCGCGGCCGCACCGTCGCCGCCCGCGCGCTCAACGACCGCGGCCGCGTCGTGCTGCCCGCCGTCGCCGCCTGCCTGCTCGCCGCGGGTGAGCCCGTCTGCGAGCCGTCGGCCGACCGCGTCGAGGTCCACGTCCCCGAGTCCGACGAGATCCTCCCCGAGGAGATGCGCAGCCGCCGGCCCACGGTCTTCACCGCGATCCGCGAGGTCATCGCGGCCTTCAAGGGCGACGACGGCCACCTGGGCCTGTACGGCGCCTTCGGCTACGACCTGGCCTTCCAGTTCGAGCCGATCCGGCAGGTGCTGACCCGCGCCGACGACCAGCGCGACCTGGTCCTGCACCTGCCCGACCGGATCATGGTGATCGACCGCAAGCGGGAGACCAGCAAGGAGTACCGCTACGAGTTCACCGTGGGCGGCGTCTCCACGCGCGGCCTGCCCCGCGAGGGCGAGGCCGTCCCGCTCCCGCCCGCCCCGGCCGAGCTCCCGCCGAACCCGGTCAAGGGCGCCTACGCCGAGGTCGTCGCCGCGGCCAAGGAGAAGTTCGCCCGCGGCGACCTGTTCGAGGTCGTGCCCGGTCAGGTCTTCCACGCCCCCTGCACCGACCCGGCCGCCTTCTACCGGGGGCTGCGCAAGGCCAACCCCGCGCCCTACGAGTTCCTGTTCAACCTCGGCGAGGGCGAGCACCTGGTCGGCGCCTCCCCGGAGATGTACGTCCGGGTCACCGGCGACCGCGTGGAGACCTGCCCGATCTCCGGCACCATCGCCCGCGGCGGCAACCCCGTCGAGGACGCCGAGGCGATCCGCACCCTCCTGTCCAGCGTCAAGGAGGAGTCGGAGCTGACCATGTGCACCGACGTGGACCGCAACGACAAGTCCCGCATCTGCGTGCCCGGCAGCGTCCAGGTGATCGGCCGGCGGCAGATCGAGATGTACTCGCGGCTGATCCACACCGTCGACCACATCGAGGGCCGCCTCCGCCCCGGGTTCGACGCCCTCGACGCCTTCCTCACCCACATGTGGGCCGTCACCGTCACCGGCGCGCCCAAGACCTGGGCCATGCAGTTCATCGAGGACCACGAGGCCACCACCCGCCGCTGGTACGGCGGCGCGGTCGGCTACATCGGCTTCGACGGCTCCATGAACACCGGACTGACCCTGCGCACCGCGCAGATCCGCGGCGGCGTCGCCACCGTCCGGGCCGGCGCCACGCTGCTGTTCGACTCCGACCCCGACGCCGAGGAGCGGGAGACCGAGCTCAAGGCCAGCGCCCTGCTCGGCGCCCTGGCCGCGGTCGGCGCCCCGCAGGCCGGCCCGGAGGCGGAGCCGGCCGCCGCGGCCGAGCGGCCCGGCGAGGGCATGAAGGTCCTCCTGGTCGACCACGAGGACTCCTTCGTCAACACCCTCGCCGACTACTTCCGCCAGCAGGGCGCCGAGGTCGTCACGCTCCGGCACGGCTTCCCGTTCGAGATGATCGACGAGATCGCGCCCTCGCTCGTGGTGCTCTCACCCGGCCCCGGCTGGCCCTCGGACTTCGGCCTGCCCGCCCTGGTCGGCGAGCTCTACGCGCGCGACCTGCCCGTCTTCGGTGTCTGCCTCGGCCTGCAGGGCATGGTGGAGCAGGCGGGCGGCACCCTGGAGCTGCTGTCCTACCCGGAGCACGGCAAGCGCGGGCAGGTCAAGCGCCTGGGCGACAGCGCGCTGCTGGACGGCCTGCCCGAGGAGTTCACCGCCGCCCGCTACCACTCGCTCCACGCCAAGCAGCCCGGGGTCGACGGCTTCGCCGTCACCGCCCTCACCCCCGACGGGGCGGTCATGGCCATCGAGGACGTCGAGCGGCGCCGCTTCGCCGTGCAGTTCCACCCCGAGTCGATCCTCACCGCCGAGGGCGGCGCCGGAGCGAAGATCATCGCCAACGTCCTGCGGCTCGCCCGCCGCGAGGGCTGAGAGCCCTCCCGGCGAACGGCTCCCGGCGGGTGTGCCGAAACGGCGGCACGGACACGCTCGGTTGCCGTACGGTTACTCCTGTCATGAGGCTGCGGGCGGATCGGTCGGACCGGTCCGCCCGCGGGCGTATGAGAGGAGCCGACGATGCGACCGCAGGACGCGCTGCCCGACGGGCTGCCCGTCGCACTGCCCGACGCCGTCCGGGAGGCACTGCTGGCGCCGCTCGTCGACCACCACTGCCGCGGCGTGCGCCGCGACGACCTGGCCAGGGCCCGGTTCGAACCGCTGATCACGGAGTCGGACAGCCCCGCCCCGCCCGGCACGACCCACTTCGACACGCCCGCCGGCGCCGCCATCCGCCGCTGGTGCGCCCCGCTCCTCGACCTGGAGCCGCACGCCCCGCCCGCCGTCTACCTGGCCCGCCGCTCCGAGCTCGGTCCGGAGGACGTCAACCGGCGGCTGCTGCGCGGAGCCGGGACCGCGGCCTTCCTGGTCGAGACCGGCTCGGAGGCGCCGGAGATGCTCTCGGCGGCGGAGATGGGCCGGTACGGCGGAGCGGCGGTCGACGAGATCATCCGGATCGAGCAGACCGAGCACGAGGTGGCCGAGACCGCCGACTCCGGCGTCGCCTACATCGCGGCCCTGGAGACGGAGCTCGCCGACCGGGCCGCGCGGGCCGCCGCGCTCACCTCGGCGATCGCGCACCGGCACGGCCTCGACTTCGACCCGGCCCGGCCGAGCCGCGGCGCCGTCATCGCGGCGGCCAACCGGCGGCTGGCCGACCCGAAGGAGCCGCTCACCGACCCGGTGCTCCTGCGTCACCTGCTCTGGACCGCCGTCGAGGTGGCCAGGGAGCGCGGCCTGCCGCTGCGCTTCCACACCGGGTACGGCGGGCGGGACGCGGCCCTGCACCGGGCCGACCCGGCGCTGCTGGCCGCCTTCATCCGTGCCCTGCAGCCGATGGGCGTGCCCGTCATCCTGCTCGGCTGCTACCCCTTCCACCGCCAGGCCGCCTGCCTCGCCGGGGCCTTCCCGCACGTCTACGTGGACGCCGGGCTCGCGCTGACCCGCGCCGGAGCCGGGGCGGCCACCGTCATCGGGGAGCTGCTGGAGCTCGTGCCCTTCCACAAGCAGCTGTTCGGCTCCCACGGCGGCGGCGTGGCCGAAACCTGCTACCTCGGCGCGCTGCACTACCGCAGGGGCCTGGCCCGGGCGCTCGCGCAGCGGCTGGCGGCCGACGAGTGGAGCCCTGCCGACGCGGCGCGCGTCGCCTACCTCGTCGGCTCCGGCAACGCCCGCCGCCTCTACCGGCTGTAGCCGTACCGCTCCGCAGGCAGGAGGACCGCTCCCGGCCGTCGTCCGGGAGCCCGGCCGCGGGGGCCCCGGGACCGCCGGCCGCCGCCCGTCACCGGTCGGCGATAGGCTTGCGCCGTCCTGACCCCGACACCTGGAAGGTCCTGCCGTGGACGACAGTCAGCCGCGTTTCCTCGACGACGTGACCGTGGAGCTGGTCAAGCACAGCGCCTCGGACACCGACGTGCTCTGGGCGGCCCGGGTGTCCACCGCGGGGGAGCAGTCGCTGGACGAGATCGGCAAGGACCCCGAGCGGTCCAAGGGGCTGATCAACTATCTGATGCGGGACCGGCACGGCAGCCCGTTCGAGCACAACTCCATGACCTTCCTCGTCAGCGCCCCGATCTTCGTCTTCCGGGAGTTCCACCGTCACAGGGTGGGATGGTCGTACAACGAGGAAAGCGGGAGGTACCGCCAGCTCCAGCCCAATTTCTATATCCCGGGCAGGGAGCGGAAGCTGGTGCAGGAGGGGCGGCCGGGCAAGTACGTCTTCGTGGAGGGGACCGAGGAGCAGCACAAGGTCGTCACCGAGGCGATGGAGACGTCCTACCGGCAGTCGTACGCGGCCTACCAGGAGATGCTGGAGGCCGGGGTCGCCCGGGAGGTGGCCCGCGCCGTGCTGCCCGTCGGGCTCTTCTCCTCGATGTACGCCACCTGCAACGCCCGCTCGCTGATGCACTTCCTGTCGCTGCGCACCAAGAGCGAGCAGGCGAAGGTGCCGTCGTTCCCGCAGCGGGAGATCGAGATGGTGGCCGAGAAGATGGAGGCCGCCTGGGCGGAGCTGATGCCGCTCACGCACGCGGCCTTCGTGGCGAACGGCCGCATCGCCCCCTGACGCGGGGATCTCTCTGAGGGGTGTGGATGGACGTCCCGCCGGTCGCGGTCTATGCGCGGTGGCCGGCCTCCCGGGAAAACGGCGTACGCGCTCCCGGAAGTCCTTCCCCCCTGAGTCGAGGCGCCCGCGGACCGACCCGGCCGTGCTCAGGCTAGATTGATCACGTTCTGTCCTGCCTGAGAGGAGCCCTGGACCCCATGGCCTCCATCCGCCACGAAATCTCGGTCAACGCATCCCCTGAGCACACCTGGGATGTGCTCCGCGACGTCGGTGCCGTGCACGAGCGCCTGCTGCCGGGCCGTGTCGCCGCTACCCGGATCGAGGGCGACCAGCGGTTCCTGACCTTTCCCGACGGACACGTGGTCCGAGAGCTCATCGTCGCGGTCGATGATGACGCCCGCCGGCTGGCCTACTCCGTCGTCGAGGGCGCCCGGCCACCGCTCGAACATCACCACGCCTCGTTCGAGGTCCGCCCTGCCGGAGACCTGACGACCCGGCTGATCTGGACCACCGACGTCCTGCCGCACTCGATCGCCCCCGAGGTCCGGATTCGCGTCGAGCGCGGCGCGACGGAGATGAAGCAGGCGATCGAGGCGGCGGTACGCGGCTGACCCGCCGACCGGGGCCGATGCCCCTTCCCGTCTGGCAGCGCCGTCAGATTCCCGCCTGGCAGCGCCGTCAGAGCAGGGCGGCGCGGACGGTGAGGACGTCGGGCAGGTGGCGGGCGACGGTGAACCAGCTCTCGCCGTCGTCGCGGGAGCCGTACACCTCGCCGTCACGGGTGCCGAAGAAGACGCCCGCGGGGGAGGCGCACATCGCGTCGCGCAGCACGCTCGAGTGGACCGGCTCCTCGGGCAGGCCCGTGCTCACGGGCCGCCAGGAGCCGCCGGCGTCGTCGCTGCGGAAGACCCGGCAGCGGTGGTCGACCGGGGTGCGGTCCATGTCGGCCGTCAGCGGGAAGACGTAGACGGTGTCGGGCCGGTCGGGGTGCACGACGATCGGGAAGCCGAAGTCGGAGGGGAGCCCGTCGCCGATGGAGGTCCAGGACTCGCCGAAGTCGTCGCTGCGGTAGACGCCGAAGTGGTGCTGGAGGAAGAGGCGTTCGGGGCGGGCCGGGTGGCAGGCGACCTTGTGCACGCACTGGCCGAACTCGGGGTACTGCGAGCCCTCGGGCAGGAAGGGCGCCCGGATGCCCCGGTTGGCCGCCTCCCAGGTGGTGCCGCCGTCGGTGCTGCGGTAGAAACCGCCGGTGGAGACGGCGATCGCGATGGTCTTCGGGTCGGTGGGGTGGGGCAGCACGGTGTGCATGCACAGCCCGCCGCCGCCGGGGTGCCACTGGGTTCGGTGCGGGTGGTTCCACAGGCCTTCCACCAGGGAGAAGGTGGCGCCGCGGTCCTCGGAGCGGAACAGCGCCCCCGGCTCGACCCCGGCCCAGACCACGTCGGGCTCGCTGGGGGAGGGCTGGAGCTGCCAGACGCGCTCCAACGCGGCGCCGGTCTCCTCCGGGAAGGAGATCGGCGCCCGCTCGGCCTCCTGCCAGGTGGCGCCGAGGTCGTCCGACCACATCACGGACGGGCCGAAGTGGCCGTACTCGATCCCGGCGAGGAGGCGGGGCGCCGGGCCCCGGGTGTCGATCGCCACCGCGTGCACCCCGATGGTGGAGAAGCGGACCGGTTCGACCTCGAACGGCCCGCCTCCGGCGGAGCGGGCCAGGAACAGGCCCTTGCGGGTGCCGACGGACAGGAGTGCGTCGTGCATGTCGTCTCCTTTCGGTTTTCGGCCCCATGGTCGCACGGTGCGCGTGATATCGCACGTGTTATCGAATCATCATTCCGCATTAGAACGGAAAGTCGCTTTTGCGAACCAGAAAGAAGGCGGATTCCGCTCAGAACTCGCTCAGGGCGACGTCCCGGTGGATGTCCGCGGGGGGCACGCCCGTGCGGCGGAGCCGCCGGACCGTCTCGTCGACCATGCCGGCCGGCCCGCAGACGTAGACGTCGTGCCCGGCCCAGGAGCGGAAGCGCTCCACCACCTCGGGCACCCGGCCGCGCATCCCGTCGTAGCCGGGCTCGTCGGAGACCACGGGGAGCACGCGCAGCCAGGGGAAGCTCGACTCCATCCGGATCAGGTCCGGCAGGTCGTAGAGGTCGCGCGAGTGGCGGGCGCCGTGCAGCAGGTGGATGTTGGGCCGCCTGCCCGAGGCGATCACATGCTCCACGATGGCCTTGAGCGGGGCCAGGCCGGTGCCTCCCGCGACGCAGAGCAGGTCGCGGCCGGAGTCGGCGGGGGTCATCGCGCCGACCGGCGGGCCGAGCGTCAGGGTGTCGCCGATGCGGGTGTGCTCGACCAGCGCCGTGGAGACCCAGCCGCCGGGGACCGCCCGCACGTGCAGCCGGACGATGTTGTCCGGGCGCGGGGCGTTGGCGATGGAGAACGTGCGCCACACGCGGGGCCAGCGCGGGGTCTGCACGTTGACGTACTGCCCCGGCAGGTACGGCAGGCGCTGCCCGGGCCGGAGCGTGATCACCGCGATGTCCGGGGTGCGGCGCTCGTGGTCGACCACCTCGGCCGTCCACCAGGCGGGGGTGACCCCGGCCTCGGCCTCGGCCGCCTCGATCATCATGCCGGAGGCCGCGGCGTAGGCGGCCGACCAGGCGGCCTCGACCTCGGCCGTCCAGATCTCGGCGGCGAAGCGCTTGACCGTGGCCAGCAGCGCGTTGCCGATCACGGTGTAGTGCTCGGGGAGCACGCCGTACTTGCGGTGGTCGCGGCCGAGCCGGCCGAGGAAGGGCGCCAGTCCGTCCGGGCTGTCGATGCTCCAGACGATCCTGGCCAGCGCGTGGAAGAGGCGGTCGCGCTGGACGTCCATGGCCGGCGGGAACATGCCCCGCAGATGGGGGTTCTCGGCGAACAGCCGCCCGTAGAAGTATGCCGCGGCCTTGTCCGCCACGGGCTCGATGACGGCGAAGCTCTCCTTGACGAGACGCGGATTCAAAGACATGTGACAGGACCCAACCTGAATGACCGGATCGTTGCCCGGTCGTGCGGACGCACCTCCCTGACGGTTCCGGGTGGTGAGTGCCCGGAGGCCCCGGCGCCTCGGCCGCTCGGATTCGAGTCTTCCATCACCCCTTGGGCGTCACAACCGTTTCCCGCCAATATGGTGGGAGAACTAACCTGTTGTAGTGGATCGGATATTGCATGTGATTACCGGGAAGCGGATAAGCGAACAAGAATCATGTTCGTCCTGGCGCCGGTGTTCGCCGGACACGGGAATCGCCGTCATGCCGCGGTGAATCGCCCCCCGCGCCCGGAACCCCCCTCCGCCGCGGGCGGAGACCGCTTCCCGGCGAGACGGCACCGATACCCGGGATGCGTGACATAGGACAAATACCGTGCGCCATGATGGGGGTGCTGCTGGAGATGGGATGGGCGTGGCCCGCACCGGGCGGCGCGCCCCCGCGCATGGCCTGGAGGACGCATGTCCCGACCCCTGATCGGTATCACCGCCCACCTCGAGGCCGCCCGCTGGGGCACCTGGGTCCGCGAGGCCGTCCTGTCCCCCGTGCCCTACGCCCGCGCGGTCGAGAAGGCCGGTGGCGTGCCGGTCCTGCTGCCGCCGCTCGGCCTGTCCGGGATCGAGGACTACACGGGCCGCCTGTCCGGGCTGATCCTGGCCGGCGGCACCGAGGTCGACCCCGGCCTGTACGGCGCCGCCCCCGACACGCGCCTCGACGCCCCCCAGCCGCACCGCGACCGGTTCGAGCTGGCCCTGGCCCGCGCCGCCGTGCAGGCCGGGCTGCCCCTGCTGGCCGTCGACCGGGGGATGCACGTCCTGAACGTCGCCCAGGGCGGCACCCTGATCCCGTGGCTGCCCGACGTCGTCGGGCACGACCGGCACGGGGAGGCCGGCCGGGCGCACACCATCCAGATCAGCGTCTCCAGCGCGCTGGGCAAGGCGCTCGGCGACCACGCCGAGGTGACCGCGCCGCACCGGCAGGCCGTCCGGCGGCTCGGTACGGGACTGCTCGCGGTCGCCTGGGCCGACGACCAGATCGTGGAGGGCGTCGAACTGCAGGGCCACCGCTTCGCCGTCGGCGTGCAGTGGCACCCCGAGGGCGGCGGCGACAACCGCCTCGTCGAGGCCCTGGTGGCGGCCGCCGAGTAAGGTTCGGCCATGGCGTTGCATCCCCAGGCGGAGGCCTATCTCAAGCTCTTCCCCACCGATCTCGGCACGCCCCTCGCCGAGATCACGCCCGCGGCGGTCGCCGAGATGCGGGCCCTGGACGGGTTCGCCGAGCAGCGGGGACCGATCGTCCCGCTCCCGGTCGTGCGCGACGAGGTCGCGGGCGGCGTGCCGGTCCGCGTCTACCGCGCCGACGACGGCGCCCACCCGCTCCCGGCGCTCGTCTACTTCCACGGCGGCGGCTGGGTGTTCGGCAGCGTGGCCCGCAACGACGCGCTCGCCCGGGACCTGGCCGTGCGCACCGGCGCGGTGGTGGTCTCGGTGGACTACCGGCTCGCCCCCGAGCACCCCTTCCCCGCCGCGGCCGACGACGCGCGGACCGCGCTCGAGGACGTCTTCGCCCGCCCCGCCTTCTACGGAGCCGACCCCGCCCGGGTCGCGGTCCTCGGCGACAGCGCGGGCGGCAACCTCGCCGCCGTGGCCGCCTGGCAGGCCCGCGACGCCGGCCTGCGCCTGGCCCACCAGGTCCTGGTCTACCCGATCACCGACACGGCCATGGACACGCCGAGCTACCGGGCCTACGCCACCGGCTACGGCCTCGGCGCCGACGAGATGGCCTGGTTCGTCGCGCAGTACGGCGGCGACCCGGCCGATCCGCGGCTGTCCCCGCTCCGCCTGGCCGACATGGCGGGCCTGGCGCCCGCGACGGTCCTCACCGCCGAGTGCGACCCGCTCCGCGACGAGGGCGAGGCCTACGCCGCCCGGCTGGAGGAGGCCGGTGTCCCGGTGGAGTACCGCTGCTACGCCGGGGCGGTCCACGGCTTCTTCGGTCTGCCCGGTTTCTTCGACCAGGCGGTGGAGGCGCGGCGGTACGTCGCCGCGCGGCTGAAGGAGGCGCTCGCGTGAGGGGCCTCGACGGCTACCGGGGCTACGAGAAGCTCAGGGTCGACCGGCCGGCCGACGGAGTGCTCAGGATCGTGATCAGCGAGCCGCGCCGGCGCAACGCGGTGGACGCGGCCGGCCACCGCGAGCTCGCCGAGATCTGGCGGGCGGCGGACCGCGACGACGAGGTGCGCGCGGTGGTGGTCCGGGGTGAGGGCGAGGCGTTCTCCGCCGGCGGCGACCTGTCGATGATCGAGGAGATGACGCGCGACCACGCCGCGCGCATGCGGATCTTCACCGAGGCCCGCGACATCGTCTACAACGTGCTGAACTGCTCCAAGCCGATCGTCTCGGCGATCCAGGGCCCGGCGGTCGGCGCCGGTCTCGCGGTCGCGCTGCTGGCGGACGTCTCCGTCGCCGGGCGGAGCGCGAGGATCATCGACGGGCACACCCGGCTCGGCGTCGCGGCCGGCGACCACGCGGCGATCGTCTGGCCGCTGCTGTGCGGCCTGGCCAAGGCCAAGTACCACCTGCTGCTGTGCGAGCCGGTCACCGGTGAGCAGGCCGAGGCGATGGGCCTGGTCAGCGTCTGCGTCGACGACGACCGGGTGCACGAGAAGGCGCTGGAGATCGCCCTCCGCCTGGCGGAGGGCTCGGCCGAGGCGATCCGCCTGACCAAGTACGCGCTGAACAACTGGCTGCGCCTGGCGGGGCCGTCCTTCGACGCCTCCCTCGCCATGGAGTTCCTCGGATTCACCGGCCCGGACGCGGCCGAGGGGGTCCGGGCGCTGCGCGACAAGCGCCCGCCCCGCTTCACCTGACCGGCGGGCCGGGGCCCGGACGGCCGCGCGGCGCCGCACCGGTGCCCGTGCCCCGCGCGTCCGCCTCCCGTGCCCGCGCGGCGGCCCGGGCCGTACGGCCGGCCCCGTCACGCGGGGTCGGGCAGGCGGTGCAGCACCGGCTTCCGCACCTGCTGGAAGATCACCGAGGTGCGGAAGCCGGCGATCTCGCGGCGCTGGCTGAGCTGGTCGAGCAGGAAGGCGTGCAGGTGGTCCAGGTCCTGCACGGCGACGTGGAGCAGGAAGTCGTCGCCGCCCGCCAGCACGAAGACGCTCAGCACCTCCGGCAGGGCGCTGACGGACTCCTTGAAGCTGTCGATGACGGCCCGGCTGAGCGGGCGGACCTGCACCGAGACCATGGCCTGGACGCTCCGGTTGAGGGCGGCGTGGTCGATGTCGGCGTGGTAGCCGCGGATCACGCCCCGGCGGGTGAGCGCGCGCACGCGCTCCAGGCAGGTCGAGGGGGCGACGCCGAGCGTGCGGGCGAGGTCGCGGTTCGACCGCCGCGCATCTGCCTGGAGAAGGCGGATGATTTCCGCATCAAGTTCGTCCATGGCGGTTATTCTGCCTTGGTTTCATTCATCTGTTCGGTTGACCGACACTTCGGCCGTTCACCTGCCTATGTTTCTCGCCGGATCACCGATCGAGGACGAGGCGGGTGGACGGATGGGACAGGCAGGGCGCACGGCCGCGGGCGGCGGGGCCGTACCGGGGGCGCACCTCTCGGCGGGATCCGGTCCGGGGGCGGAGGGCGCGGCGGGGCGGCCGGCCCCGCGAGGCGCCGCGGACCGGCACGGCGGGGCGCCGCGGGGCGCGCCGGGCC
>NZ_BAAAUT010000078.1:20641-26951 GCF_039534085.1 Planomonospora alba | reverse complement strand
GGGCGCGCTCACCGCGGCGGTCGCCGGCGCCGCCGCGGCCGTCGGGCTGGGCGTGCTGGCGGTCCAGAGCACGGGCGGTCCCGGCGAGGCGAACAGGTCGGTGGAGCCGTCCGCGCCCGAGACCCCGGCCACCGCCTCGCCCTCGGCGACGCCGAGCAGGAGCCGTCCGGCGGCGACCAGGCCGGCCGTCGCTCCGACCACGTCGCCCCGCCCTACGCCGTCGCCGTCGGCTACGGTAAGTAGGTCGGCCACGCCCAGCGCCCGGCCGACGACGTCACCGACCCCGAGCCCCACACCGACCACCTCGACCCCGACACCCCCACCTCCGACGGTGACGCAGAGCCCCACCCCGACCGTCACGACCGAACCGGGCGAGACGGTTCCGCCGGAGGGGGAGACGTGATGCGGCAAGGGGCCGATGATGGACACCGGTGACCCGAGAGCTCACCGGCACCCAAGATGAACGGTAAGGGACAGTGCAGGAAATGACTCAGCCTCGACGCCTCGGCGACCGCTACGAGCTTGACGGCGTCGTCGGGCGTGGCGGCATGGCCGAGGTCTATCGCGCCCGAGACATCCGGCTGGACCGGGTGGTCGCGATCAAGACCCTCCGCGCGGACCTGGCCCGGGACCACACGTTCCAGGCCCGCTTCCGCCGGGAGGCGCAGTCCGCCGCCTCACTGAACCACCCGGCCATCGTGGCGGTCTACGACACCGGGGAGGACGTCTCCCCCGACGGCGCGCCCGTGCCGTACATCGTGATGGAGTACGTCGACGGCAGCACGCTGCGCGACATCCTCCGCACCGACCGGAGGCTGATGCCGGAGCGCGCGGCCGAGCTGGTCGACGGCATCCTGCGGGCGCTGGACTACAGCCACCGCGGCGGCATCGTCCACCGGGACATCAAGCCGGCGAACATCATGATCACCCGCAACGGCGACGTGAAGGTGATGGACTTCGGCATCGCCCGCGCGATGGCCGACTCGGCCGCGACCATGACGCAGACCGCCCAGGTCATCGGCACGGCCCAGTACCTCTCGCCGGAGCAGGCCCGCGGCGAGCGGGTCGACTCCCGCAGCGACATCTACTCCACCGGCTGCGTGCTGTACGAGCTGCTGACCGGGCAGCCGCCGTTCACCGGCGACTCCCCGGTGGCGATCGCC
The DNA here is from genome assembly GCF_039534085.1 of Planomonospora alba. NCBI lineage: Bacteria > Bacillati > Actinomycetota > Actinomycetes > Streptosporangiales > Streptosporangiaceae > Planomonospora > Planomonospora alba. The sequence goes on along the minus strand of NZ_BAAAUT010000078.1, from coordinate 25,788 downwards.
TACCAGCACGTCCGGGAGAACCCCGTCCCGCCGTCCCAGATCGACCCCGACATCCCCGCGTGGGCCGACGCCATCGTGCTCAAGTCGATGGCCAAGGACCCCGGCCAGCGCTACCAGAGCGCCGGGGAGATGCGGGCCGACATCCAGCGCGCCCTGTCCGGCATGCCGATGGACGCCCAGACGATGGCGCTGGCCAACAACTACGGCGGCGCCACCCAGATGATGCAGCCGACGCAGGTCGGCCCCGGCGGGCCCGCCACGCAGCGCACCACCGCCGTCCCGCCGTACGAGTACGGTGCCGAGGACGACGGCACGGCGGTCCGGGGCGACCGCGGGCGCCGGCGTGCCCAGGGCGGGGGGAACACCGCGCTCAAGACCGCGGCGTGGATCGTCATCCCGCTCCTGATCATCGGCGCCTTCATCGGCGTGGGCTACGCGTTCCTCAGCTCCCCGGGCACGCCCACCGGCGAGACGGAGGTGACGATCCCGTCCCTCGCCTCGCAGACCGAGGAGGCCGCGACCAAGCGGCTCACGGACCTCGATCTGAAGGTCAAGAAGACCGAGCGGTTCGACGACGAGCAGCCGAACGGCGCGGTCATCGAGACCGACCCCCCGGCCGGCAGCAAGGTCGACAAGGGCACCGAGGTCACGCTCGTCGTCTCCAAGGGCGTGGAGAAGGTCGAGGTGCCCGACGTGGTCGGCAAGACCGTGGAGGAGGCCACCCAGCTGCTCGAGGAGCAGGGTCTTGAGGCGAGCGTGGTGACCAAGGCGTCCTCCCGCCCGCAGGGCGTCGTCCTGGAGAGCGACCCGGCGGCGGGCAAGAAGGTCGCCAAGGGCAGCAGCGTGCGCATCTACATCCCCAAGGAGGCCGTCGAGCTGCCCGGCGTCGTCAACCTCACGGTGAAGGACGCGACCGCGATGCTCAAGGAGGCGGGCTTCAAGGTGAAGGTCGTCGAGCAGCCGAGCGACCTGCCGGAGGGCACCGTCCTCAGCCAGGCTCCCGAGGCGGGGGCGAGGCTCCAGCCGGGCACCACGATCACGCTGATCGTGTCCAGCGGGCAGCCGCCGATGCCGACCCAGCAGCCGGACATCCCGACGGACCAGCCGACCGACGACGCGCCCACGGACGACATGCCGACGGACGAGCCGACCGACGACATGCCGACGGACGAGGACCCGTGGTTCGACACCCAGGGCAGCGAGAGCGGCTGACCGCCCGCCTGACGTGGCAGGAGGCCCCGCCGGGACCGGCGGGGCCTCCCGCGTTCCCGGGGCCCACAGGCCCGGAGGGGGCCCCGGCGGCGGGGCGGGGGTCCATGCGCCGGAGGCGGGACGGGAACGGTGGGAGGGGCCCGCGCGGCCTCGGGTACGGTCGCCGAAGGCGCTCGGGCACGGTCGCCGAAGGAGCAGAAAGAGCCCCTCCGCCACTCGGGGGCAATGGCGGAAGGGCTCATCCGGTCAATCGCCGGCCGGGCCGGCGGCGTTACACGGTCCGGCGGGAAATCCCGTCGAGCCAGTTCCCGAGCAGCCGGTGGCCGTGCTCGGAGATCACCGACTCGGGGTGGAACTGCACGCCCTCCACCGGCGCGGTGCGGTGGCGCAGGCCCATGACCACGCCGTCGGCGGTGGTCGCGCTGACCTGGAGGACCTCCGGCACCGTCTCGGGCCGTACGGCCAGCGAGTGGTAGCGCGTCATGGTGACCGGGGAGGGCAGCCCGGTGAAGACGCCGCGCCCGTCGTGGAAGACCGCGCTGGTGCGGCCGTGCATCAGCTCCGGGGCCCGGGCGACGGTCGCGCCGTAGGCGACCGCGATGGCCTGGTGCCCCAGGCAGACCCCGAGCAGCGGCAGCCCGCGGGCCGCGCAGTGGCCGACGAGCTCCACGCTCACCCCGGCGTCCTCCGGCGCGCCGGGCCCGGGGCTGACCAGGACCCCGTCGAAGCCCGCCGTGTCCGCCACCGCCACGAGGTCGCGCGGGCGCACGTCGCAGGCCGCGCCGAGCGTGCGCAGGTACTGCACGATGGTGTGGACGAAGCTGTCGTGGTTGTCCACGACGAGGACGCGCGTCATCGCGTCCCGCCCGGGCGGGAGGGGACACGCGGTCCGGACGGGCGGCACGGCCGGGGGGACGGGCAGGACGACACGGCATATCAGACTATGTCCGCCGGTGGACCGCTCGTCCCCGGCCGGGGAAAGCCGCCGCGCGCGGGATCGCCATGTCCCATCTGCGCCGACTATCCTTGCTCACCAGCGACTACGCTGACCGACAGAGCCTGCGCACGATCCGGACCGCGCAGGGTGACGCAGGAGAACCCAGTGCCCAAGCCCAAGACTCGCAAGAAGGCGGTCTACACCCCGCCGAAGACGACCCAGCAGGTCAAGGTGAGCCCCCGCTGGCTGGCGCCGGTCATGGTGGCCTCCTGGATCATCGGCATCCTGTGGATCGCCGTTTACTACGTGGCGCCGCAGGCACCTCTCCTTGGCACCCTCCAGAACTGGAACCTGCTCATCGGGTTCGGTTTCATCATCTTCGGTGTGATCCTCTCCACCCGCTGGCGTTAGAACTTTCCACAGGGCTGTCCACACCCTGGGGATGCGCCGGGGTGTGGATCAGCCGATGAGGTTCATCGCGGTGTCGTAGGCGTACGGCGGGAGCAGCGCCACCAGGGCGACCAGGAGCAGCAGCACCGCCGCGCAGCCGGCGGCCTGGACCGCGGTGCGGTTCTTCGCCGGGGCGTAGACGAGGACCGTGGAGACCAGCGCGCCGGTGACCAGGCCGCCGAGGTGGCCCTGCCAGCTGATACCCGCGCCGACGAAGGTGATCACCACGTTGATGCCGATCAGCCAGAGCACGCCGCGGGCGTCGTAGCCGAGCCTGCGCGAGACCACGAAGAGCGCGGCGAACAGGCCGTAGATCGCGCCCGACGCGCCCACCGTGAGCGCGGGCGAGAGCAGGTAGACCGCGACGGAGCCGCCGAGCGCGGAGAGCAGATAGAGCGCCAGGAAGCGGACCGAGCCGAGCCGCCGCTCCAGCTCGGGGCCGATGGCGTACAGCGCCCACATGTTGAACAGGATGTGGGCGAGCGCGAAGCCGCCTCCGCCGAGCGGCGAGTGCAGGAAGGCGCCGGTGACCAGGCGCCACCACTCGCCGCCGTAGGCGACGGCGCCCGCGTGCATGCCGTAGTCGATCAGCATCTGGCGGGAGATGTTCTCCACGACGTAGGCCAGCACGTTGAGGGCCAGCAGCGCCCAGGTGACGTAGGGCGTGGTGACGTGCCGCCCGCCGAAGACGGCCTGCGCCGGCCGTACCGTCCTGTTGCCCTCCGCCACGCACTCGGGGCACTGGAAGCCGACCGCCGCGTCCCGCATGCAGTCGGGGCAGATGGGGCGCTCGCAGCGCTGGCAGCGCACGTAGGTCTCGCGGTCCGGGTGCCGGTAGCAGGTGGGGACGGCCTGGGGGCCGGACTCGCCGGGAGGCTGGGTGGTCATGGCGCGACGGGGCCCTTTCGACCGTGCTGGAATCCTCACCCAACCCTATGCAGGTTTCCGTACGGCCGTGCGCGGCGGTCCTCTCCGTACGGCGGTGCGCGGCGCGGCCGTCTCCCCGGACCCGTGCGCGGCGGTCGCGGACGGCGACCGCCGCACGCGGGGAGCGACTCCCGGGCTCAGCCCTGGACGCGGTCGATGGTGACGCTCTCCAGCACGACCGGGTCGATCGGGCGGTCGCCGGGACCGGTCGGGGTCTTGGCGATGGCGTCGACGACCTCCTGGCCCTCGACGACCTCGCCGAAGATGGTGTGCCTGCCGTTCAGGTGCGGCGTGGGCACCACCGTGATGAAGAACTGCGAGCCGTTGGTGCCGCGGCCCATCTGGATGCCGGCGTTGGCCATCGCCATCAGGTAGGGGCGGTTGAAGTAGAGCTCCGGGTGGATCTCGTCGTCGAACTTGTAGCCCGGGCCGCCGATGCCCTGGCCGAGCGGGTCGCCGCCCTGGATCATGAACCCGTCGATGACCCGGTGGAAGATGGTGCCGTCGTAGAGCTTGGCGGTGGTCTTCTGACCGGTCTCGGGGTGCGTCCACTCCCGGGTGCCCTCGGCCAGCTCCACGAAGTTGCGCACGGTCTTGGGCGCGTGGTCCGGGAAGAGCTGGACCTTCACGGTGCCGCGGTTGGTGTTCAGGGTCGCGATCAACTTCTCAGCCACGGTGGGGCCGCCCCCTTCAAATCGTCACGCACGCCCTGCCCGGGCGGTGCGTCCGTCGTCTTCTCGTCGTGGTCGGATGACCAGGGGCCGTCGCCGGCCCTGCCCTCATCCTCCCACGACCGCCCATGATTGAGCGGCCTTCGGGCGGGAAGGGGTCGCTGCGGGGCCCCAACGACAGGGGAGGAGTTGCCGTGCCTCTTGCAACGATGTTCGGAAAGCGCAGCGCCGGTAAGGTTCCGCAGACGCGCAGGCGCCTGGCCATCGACCAGGCCAAGGTCGCCAGAGACCAGGCCAAGGTCGCCAGAGACCAGGCCGTGCTGCAGCTCGCCCGGGCCGCCGAGAAGATCGGCCCGATGGCCGCGCAGGTGCGTGAGGCGGCCCTGTGCGCAGCCGACGAGAAGATGACCGAGGCCCGTAAGTGGGCGGCGCCCCAGCTGGACGCCGCGGCCCACTCGATCGAGCAGCAGCTCGGGCCGAAGCTGAGCGCGATGCTGGCCGACGCGGCGGCGAAGCTCGATCCTTCGCCCACCAAGGCCAAGTCCCGCAGCAACTGGCCCAAAGTCCTGCTGTTGACCGGGATCGCGGTGGGCGCCGCCGGGTTCGCGATGTACCGCAAGAACACGAACCAGTGGACGGAGTCGGTGAAGGGCGGCGCGAGCGACGCGTCGCACTGGATGAGCGACAAGGCGAAGACCGCCGCGGACAAGGTCTCCGACATGGCCGGAGGCATGAAGTCGAGAGCCGAGGAGTTCAGCCACAAGGCCGAGCCCACGAGCGGCACGATCAGCGCCGCCGACCGGAGCAGCGTGAGCGAGCCGACCGGTGCCGCCCGCACGTCCGGCGTGCCGGACATCACCGACACCGCGGGCGTCCCCGACATCACCGACGCGCCCGAGAAGCCGAAGAACGTCACCTGACCCCTGCCGGGGTCACCGCCGGCGGGTATC
>NZ_BAAAUT010000078.1:0-20631 GCF_039534085.1 Planomonospora alba | reverse complement strand
GCCCGAGGGCGCGGGCCGCCGACTGCGCGGATCCGATCGCCCGGCCGTCTCGTGGAGGCACCCGGTGAGGCGTTCCAGCGCCTCGGTGCCGCCGGCCCACTCGTGACGATCACCGGGGTCCCTTCGCGGCGGTGTCAGCGGGCGTCGGAACGGAAGGCGGCGTCCAGGATGCCGGGGAACAGGGCGGAGGTCGGGTCGCCCCAGTCGCCGTTGACGCTCTGCACGGTGATCAGCTTCCCGTCACGGGTTCCGTACAGGTAGGACCAGGAGCCGATGAACATCCCGCCGTGGCCGTAGACGGTCACACCGCAGGGCAGGGTGACCGAGGACATGCCCAGGCCGTAACTGTAGCCGTCCAGCCACTTGCCGTCCGGAACCGGCGTCATCGTGAGCATCTCCTCCAGTTGGGCGGCCGGCAGCAGCCAGCCCTTGAGCAGGGCGGCGAGGAAGACGTTCAGGTCGGCGACGGTGGAGATGAGCTCGCCCACGCCGAATGCCCAGGCCGCGCTCTGCTCGGTGAGGTCGTGGATCGGGGCGTCGGCGTCGGGCAGCATGAGCCGGGAGTAAGCACGGGTGTGCCCGCCGCGGAAGCCGGTCTCCGCACCGGGGGCGTAGGTGCCGGTCAGCTTGAGCGGGCGGGCGATGCGGTGCTCCAGGGACTCGGCGTACGAGCGACCGTCCGCCTTCTCGACGATCATCGCGGCGAGGACGAAGTTGGTGTTGGAGTAGAACCAGCCCTCCCCCGGCGGGAAGTCGGCCGGGTTCGACACGGCGATCTTCACCAGTTCCTCGGGACTGGGGGTGTCGAAGCGGTGCTCCAGCAGCTTGGGGCTCCAGTATTCCTCCAGCATGGAGGCGTCGAGGGTGTAGGCGAAGATGCCGCTGGTGTGGCTGAGCAGGTGCCTGATGGTGATCTGCCGGCCGTCGTGGCCGTTGCCCTGGACCAGGCCGGGCAACCACTGCTCGACGGTGTCGTCCAGGCTCAGCTTGTGCTCGGCGGCCAGCTGAAGGATCAGGGTGGCGGTGAAGGTCTTGGTGATGCTGCCGACGCGGAACTGGTCCTGCGGGGTGCGCGGGCGGCCGGTGGCGGTGTCGGCCACCCCCGCGTCGGTCGACCACAGCTGGGCGCCGTCGCCGACGCCGAGGATCATGCCGGGGTAGCCGTCCTCGGTGACGGCGCGCCGGACCAGGCGCTGCAGCTCGGCACGGTCGGCGACCTTCAGGCTCGTGGAGGCGGAGGCGTTCTGCACGGACACGGGGATCTCCTCGGGGATGGGCGAGGGCCCTGGACCCTTGGCCCCGACCCTCACATCACGATCTTCGCGACGCGGCAAAAGCTACGTTGCATACACGCCATCGTCAATCACAGATTCGCGAAGCAATCGAATAGACGCAGGTAGATCCCGCACAATCGTTGCATATCCTATGTCGGTTAATGCAACCCACGGTCCAGCTGAATTGCATTGCTCCGGTGGCGGGGTGCACACTGTGATCCGGCAGGCCCATCGCGCCGCGGTCGAGCGAGCAGGAGGCGGGACCCCGATGCCCCGACAGAGGCTGACCCATCAGGACCGCCGGCAGATCGCCGCCGGTCTGGCCGACGGGCTCACCTACGCCGAGATCGCCCGCCGCCTGCACCGGCCCACCTCCACCGTCACCCGAGAGGTGATGCGCAACGGCGGCCCTACGGCGTACCGGGCCGACCAGGCGCACCGATCCGCCGAACGCCGCGTGCGCCGCCGCACGGCCGCCGCACCGGAACCGGCGGCCGCCCGCGACCCCGACGGGCGCGACCCGCGCACGGTACGCGAGGTCACCGACCAACTCGCCGAGCTGCTGGTCCACACGGGGATGCCGCAGATGACGGCCAAGGTGCTGGCAGCGCTGTACACCACCGACAGCGGCAGTCTCACCTCCGCCGAACTGGTGAGACGCCTGCAGGTCAGCCCGGCCTCCATCTCCAAGGCCGTCGGCTACCTCGAACAGCAGAGTCTCATCAGACGCGAACGCGACCCCCGGCGGCGCACCGAGCACTACGTCATCGACGATGACGTGTGGTACCAGGCCATGACGGCCGCCGCCCGCGCCAACGCCCTGCTCGCCGACGCCGCCCTGGGCCACGCCCGCACTCTGGGGCCGAGCACCGGCGCCGGCGCCCGGCTGGAGACCATGAGCCGCTTCCTCACCCGGGTCGGCGAAGACCTGACCCGCTCGGCCGAGCGCTGGCATCGGGTCTACGCCACGCCCCGGGCCGGCGAGCACACCCCGGCCGATCAGCCGATCCCCTCCGGCGTGCGGCCTGCGGACGCCCCGGCCACCGGCCCGCCCGTCGGCGCGGACGCGACCCGGCCAGCCCGGTCGTAGATTCCGGCGGCCCATCTCCCCCGCCGTCCGCCGGGCCGGTCGGGCGGTCGTCACGCGCCCCGGGTGCATCGGGCCCGGAACCGGTCGAGCCCGTGGACGGCACGGCGTGGTTTCGACGCCCTGGTCCAGGCGGCAGCCGCGGTTCTCGTCGCCCCGATCATTCTCGTCGCCCCGATCGACGGATGGATCTGACCGGCTTCGCCACAGGCCTAGTCCTTCTCGGGGGCCTTCCTGATGCAGATCACGCCTCTCTTACCGGCGTCCTGACCGGGCCGCGCCCTCATCGCCGGCTCACCGCCCGGCTCACCGGGGCGGGCGGGCAGCGCGGGAACGGCCTCCGCGGGAACGGCCTCGGCGGGAACGGCCTCGGCCACGACGGTCCCGTCGGGCAACCGCTTCACCCGCACCCCGGCACCCCGGCCGGGCACGCCGGGGACCGCCTTCCCGCTCCCGTCCACCACGCGGACCTTCCCGTCCTTCTCCACCACGCGGACCTTCCCGTCCCCGCCCATGAAGGCGGCCTCGGGCGGGCCGTCCGCGGACGGATCCGCCGGGACCGCCGGGACCGCGGGCACCCGGTCGACTCCGGGGACCGCCTTCCCCACCCTGGATCCGGCCTCCTCCAGTTCGGCCTCCAGCCTCTTCCGCTCCGTTCCGGTGAGCCTGCGGGCCTCCCCGCCTGCGCAGTCGCCGACGTGGACGGGCCCGGGGACCTCGGCCCCGGAGGGGCCTGCGGGCGCGGAGGGGCCTGCGGACTCGGCGCCGGCCGTACCGGCCGGCACGGCCGCCAGGGCCGCGGCGGTCACCGCGGCGGCGGCGAGATGACGGATACGCATGTGCGTTCTCCTCTCCGTTCGGGATGTACCGGCCCATACGCTCCCGCCCGGAACCTGAAGCCCGCCTGAACGCCGCCGAAACCGTCTTCAGGTTGGCTTTAGGCGGCGTGCGCCACGCTGGCGGCATGCGCGTACTGCTGGTGGAGGACGAGAAGCGCCTGGCCGACCTGCTCAAGAGCGGCCTGAGCGGTGAGGGGTTCGCGGTGGACGTCGCCCACGACGGGCGGGACGGCCTCTGGATGGCCACCGAGAACGGCTACGACGTGATCGTGCTCGACGTCATGCTGCCCCGCATGAACGGCTACGCGGTCTGCGCCCGGCTCCGCGCCGCGGAGAACTGGACGCCGATCCTGATGCTCACCGCCAAGGACGGCGAGCACGACGAGGCCGAGGCCCTGGACACCGGCGCGGACGACTTCCTGTCCAAGCCGTTCTCCTACGTCGTGCTGCTGGCCCGGCTGCGCGCGCTGGTCCGCCGGGGCGGCACGGCCCGGCCGGTCTCGATCACGGTCGGCGACCTGGTCGTCGACCCGGCGGGCCTGCGCTGCCGCCGGGGCGGGGTGGAGATCCCCCTCACCCCGAAGGAGTTCGCCGTCCTGCACGGCCTGGCCCGCAGGCAGGGCGAGGTGGTCTCGAAGGCCGAGCTGCTCGCCCGGGCGTGGGACTTCTCCTACGACGGCGACCCGAACATCGTCGAGGTCTACGTCAGCGCGCTCCGCAGGAAGATCGACGCACCGTTCGGCCGTTCGTCCCTGGTGACCGTGCGCGGCGCCGGATACCGGCTGGAGGCCTGAGATGCCCCAGCTGTCGGTCCGGGTCCGCGCGACCCTCGCCGCGACCGCGATCGTCGCGGTCGCGCTGGGCGCCGCCGCGCTCGTCCTCCTCCACGTGCTCGGCCGGAGCCTGGTGGACAGCGCCTCCACCGAGGCCGCCCGGCGGGCCGGGGCCACCGCCGAGCTGTTCGCCGCCGGGCCCGTCCCCGGCGTCGCCGGTACCGCCGGGCCGGGGGCCTCCGGGCCGGGTGCTCCCGCCGAGACGGGAGCCGCCGTCCGGGTCGCCCGGGAGCCCGACCCGGACGTCCGCATCCTCACGGAGGACGGCCGGGCGGGCCTCGCCGTACCGGCCGCGCCGGCCGTACCGGCCGTGCCCACCGAGCAGTGGGCGCCCGAGGACTCCTACGTGGTGGCCACGGCGCCGGTCGGCACCGGGCAGGGGACGCTGATCGTGGCCCGGGTCTCCCTGGAGCCCGCCCGGGCGGCGCTGGAGACGCTGAAGGGCGTGCTGAGCCCCGGTATCCCGGCGCTGCTGGCGCTGGTCGCGGTCCTCACCTGGCTCGCGGTCGGCCGGGCGCTCGCCCCGGTCTCGGCGATCCGCGCCGAACTGGCCGACATCACCGCCAACGACCTGCACCGGCGGGTCCCCGTACCGCGCTCCCGCGACGAGATCGCCCGGCTGGCCGAGACCACGAACCGCACGCTCGACCGGCTGGAGCTGGCCGTCGGCCGCCACCGGCGCTTCGTCGCCGACGCCGCCCACGAGCTGCGCAGCCCGCTGGCCGTGCTGCGGACCCGGCTCGAACTGGCGCCGCCCCTGCCGCAGGTCGCCGAGGCGCTGGCGGACGTGGGCCGCATCCAGGCGCTCACCTCCGACCTGCTGCTCCTGGCCCGCCTGGACGCCGGCGAACCGCTCCGCTCCGAGGAGGTGGACCTGGGCCAGGTCGCCGCGGAGGAGGCCACCCGGTCCCGGCCGAGGACGCAGGTCCGCGTCACCCTGGAGGTGGCCTCCGACGTGCTGGTCCGCGGCTCGGCCGAGCAGCTGCGCCGGCTGGTGGCCAACCTCGTGGACAACGCGGTACGGCATGCCGACTCCGCGGTCACCGTCCGGCTGGCCGCGCGGGAGGGGGAGGCCGTGCTGGAGGTGCGCGACGACGGGCCGGGCATCCCCGCCGAGCACCGCGAGGCGGTCTTCGACCGCTTCACCCGGCTGGACGAGGCCAGGGACCGGGACGCGGGCGGCTCGGGGCTCGGGCTGGCCATCGCCCGGGACATCGCGGTACGGCACGGCGGCGCCCTGGCGGTCGTCCCGGGCACGCCGGGCGCCTGCCTGCGGGCCCGGCTGCCCCTGGCGCCCGCGGCCGGTCAGGACAGCGGGAGCGCGTACACGACCGTGCGGTCCTCGACCTCGAACCCGGCCCGGGTGTAGACGCCCAGCGCGCCGGTCGGGCTGTCCGCGTCGACGGACAGCCCCGCCCGCCGGTAGCCCTGCGCGCGGAACTCGGCCAGGGCGTGGGCGATCAGCGCGCTCGCCACCCCCCGGCCCCGCCACTCGCGCAGCGTGCCGATGGTCTGGATCCACGCCTCGCGGACCCCGGTGGCCGCGGTGTCGGCCTCGTAGTAGCAGGTGAGCAGGACGGCCACGCCCGCCCCTGAGCCGTCCACGGCGACGAACGACGACTCGGGACGGAAGACCGAGGTCCCGACGAGCACGTCCCGCCAGGACTGCGCCGTGTGCGTGGGAGTGCCCCAGTGGTCGGCGAAGGCGGCGTTGCGCACCTCCCGGACCGTGTCCTCCAGCTCGGCGCCGTAGGGGACGATCCGCAGGGTCTCCGGGAGGGGCGCCCCGGGGAGGTCGGCGGTCAGGTCGCGCCGCATGCCGTAGAACCAGCGCGCCGGGGTCAGGCCCCCGCCGGTGAACAGCGCCTCCGCGCCCTTGTTCCGGTCGTCCGTGTACACGTGGAGCTCCAGCGGGCGGCCGGGGAAGCGGCGCCCGTGGAGCACGGGGGCGTTCCGGACGGCCCAGCCCAGCAGATGCGCGCCCAGCCCCCGGCGGCGGTGGGCGGGATGGACCCCGCCCCACAGGACCATCTGGTGGACCGGGTCGGCGGAGGGACGGGCCAGGAGCGTGCCGAAGGCGACCAGCCGGCCGTCCGCCCACCCGCCCAGGGTCCCCTCCGCCGGATCGACCATGGGGTTGCCGAGATGGTCGGTGATGTCGTCGGCGCCGTGGTTCTCCCCGGTCTTGTCCTCGGCCTCTATCGCCGCGGTCAGCTCCACCAGGGCGTGCACGTCGTCGCCGGACAGCGGAGCCCACTCGATCGTCATGGTCCGGAGCATAGATACCGGGCATACCGGAAGGCGATCCGTTTTCCGGGCCGCCGCTGTCCCGCCCCGCGGGCGGGCCGGCGGCGCACCGTCCGGGACGGCGCCCGGGGCCGCCGCTAGGGCCCCGCGGGTGGGCCGGCGGCGCGGAGGCGGCCGGTGATCTCCGCCATCGTCTCCGCGGGGAACGGCGCCCGGGCGGGGTCGCCTCCGGTCGTGGCGATCCCGACGGCCGCGGCGATGTCGGCCCGCTGGCACCGTACGAAGCCGCGGTCGACGACGGCGCCGTGACCCGGGACGACCACCTCGCCCGGCAGGTCGAGCAGGCGGGCGAGCGTGTCCGGCCACTCCAGCGGGTAGCCGTCGCCGAACTGCGGCGGCGCGCCCTCCTCGACCAGGTCGCCCGCGAAGACCACCCCGGCGTCGGGCACCTCGGCCACGACGTCGTTGTCCGTATGGCCCCGGCCCAGGTACCGCAGCCGGACCGGGCGGTCGCCGAGGTCGAGGGTGACGGAGTCGGCGAACGTACGGCCCGGCGGGGTGATCTCCACCTCGGCCAGTTCCTCCGGCCCCTCGTGCAGCCACTCCCGCCGCTGCGCCTCCCCGGTGGCCGCGGCCGCCTCGGCGCAGCGCACGTGACCCCAGATGTCGGCGGGGAGGAAGGCGGCGTTGCCGAAGAAGTGGTCGAAGTGCGCGTGGGTGTTGACCACGGTCCAGGGCAGGTCCGTGACCGTGCGGACCGCGGCGGCCAGCTCGCGGCCCTGGCGGTGGGACATGCGCGTGTCGACGACCAGGCAGCCCGCGCCGCCGACGACCAGCCCGACGTTCAGGTCGAACGACCGGTGCCGCCGGACATAGACGCGGTCGCCGACCTCCCGCCACTGCTCAGCCATGCCTCCGAGCATGCCAGACCGCGCGGGGGCGTCCCGGCCGGAACCGTGCGAAGGCGTCCGCACCGCACCGGGCCGTACCGGGCTTCACAGGCGCCGCGCCGTACGGACGCCGGACCGTACCGGGCCAGGCGCCGCGCCGTACGGACGCCGGACCGTACCGGGCCAGGCGCCGCGCCGTACGGACGCCGGGCCGTGACCGGTGCCGCCCGGTCAGCGTGCCTTGGCGGTCAGGGTCAGATCCACCCCGTCGGCCGTGACGGTCAGCCCGCGCCTGGCCGTACCGGGCGTGGCCGGTCCGGTCGTGAAGGTCAGCCTGACCGTCGCCTTCGGGCCCAGCCGGGTGATCGTGCACCGCACCGCCGTACCGCTGAACCTGCAGCCCTCGCCGGCCTTGATGATCTTCTGGCCGCCGAACGCGCGGCCGGTGACCTTGAGCCCGGCGACGGGCTCGGTGCCGGTGTTGGCGACCGTGACCGTGTAGGCGCTCCCGGCGGCCCGGCCGGTCAGCCTGATCGCCGACGGCGGCTCGGCCAGCGCCCGCAGCCGCGTCACCGTGCCGTTGAAGGAGTTCTGGCCGCCGGGCAGGGAGCGGCCCTTGTCGGCCGACTGCCAGAAGGTGTGGCGCTTCCAGCCCGCCGGGAGCTCTCCCGGCCGGGTGCCCCACCGGGCCAGCCAGAGCGGGTTGCGGCCGAACGCGGGGGAGCCGCCGGTACAGGTCCGCCACCAGCTCGTGGTGGTGTAGATGATCGCCTCCCGGCCGGTCCGCTGACGGTAGCGGCGGGTGAAGGCGCCCACCCAGGCGACCATCTCCTCCGGGGTGAGGCCGTAGCAGTTGTCGAGCTTGTTCTTCTTGCCGTACGGGTTGTCCTCCAGGTCCAGCACGCCCGGCAGGGTCCGGCCGTCGCGGACCAGGCCGCCGCCGTTGGCCGCGAAGAAGTCCGCCTGCGCCGCGCCGTCGGACTCGTGCGGCTGGGCGAAGTGGTAGGCGCCGCGGATCAGCCCCGCGTCGGCCGCTCCGCCGTACTGCTCGGCGAAGCGGGGGTTGACGTAGTCCAGGCCCTCGGAGGCGTGCACGAACGCGAACGCCGCCCCGGCCTCGGCGACGCCCGCCCAGTCGACCGCGCCCGTCCAGCCGCTGACGTCGGTGCCGGTGACCTCCGGTGCCCGCAGTCCCGCGAGGGCGGACGCCTGGGTGCTCTCCAGGAGCAGCGCGCCCGCCGCGGCGACCGCGACCATGGCCGCACGACGTTTCACGTGAATCCCCCTCCGCGTGACAGCGGGGAAGATCATGTCGGATGCCGGGGGGCGCCGCAAGGGACCGAACCCGGCGGACCCCGCCGCGGCACGCCCGCGGAGAGGCATGATGCTCGTGTGGAACGCGATCTCGTGGAGCTGAACGTCCGGGCCGGTGAGCTGACCGGTTCCGGCTCCTGGGTCTACCTCTGGCTGCTCGGCCCCCGGGTGGTCTACGTCGGCACGACGGGGCTCCCGCCCGAGGTCAGGACGTGGCTCCACCTCAACCACCCCGACCCCTCCATCGGGAGGGTCGGGGCGCTGCTCCCCGACGTCGCGGCCGGCGACCCCGACGTCCTCGCCTTCCGCCTGCCGGACGGGCTGGAGCGGCCCCGCGCCAAGGCCGCGGTGATCGCCGCGCTCTCCCGCGCCGGGTGGCTGTCCGAGCGCTACGCCGGGGACCCGCCCTCCACCGGGGACCCGGTGCTCGCCCCCGTCGCGGACGGGGTCGTCCGCGCGCTCGAGGAGAGGCGTCCGGCGGACGGCTGAGGCGGGTGGTCCGGCCCCGCGCCGGTCGCCGCCGTCCCGTCCGAGGAGGTCCGAGGAGACCCGAGGAGGAGTCCGACTGGTGTCCGACATCACCACGCGGCCGTACCGCGGCCCCGAGGACCTGCGCAGGATGCAGGAGCTCGTCCAGGCGGTCTGGGGGCCGGGGAGCCGGTGCCACGTGGGAGAGCTCGCCTGGGACCGGTTCCAGCACCTGGGCCGGGAACCGGAGTGGCCGACGATGCTCTGGGAGCACCGGGGGCGCACGCTCGCCTGGGCCTGGGTGCGGCTCCCCGGCGGCCTGCAGTTCGTGGCGCCCGACGACCTCGCCGACGAGGTGCTCGACTGGTTCCACGAGACCACCACCGGCGACCGGCTGGCCACGACGATCCTCGACACCGAGACCGGCCTCGCGGACGTCCTGACCCGCCGCGGCTACCGGCCGGCGCAGGACGGCTCCTTCCTGCTGCGCATGTCGCGGAGCCTGGACGGGCTCGACGAGGTGGAGCCGCCGCCCGGGTTCACCGTGCGGCACCTGCGCGGGGAGGAGGACGTCCCGGAGCGGGTGGCGGCGCACCGGTCGGCCTTCCACCCGTCCAGGGTCACCGAGGACAGCTACCGCCGGGTCATGCGGGCGTGGCCGTACCGCAGCGACCTCGACTGCGTGGTGGAGGCGCCGGACGGCCGGCTGGTGGCGTACTGCCTGGCCTGGCTGGACCCGGACAACCGGGTCGGTCAGTTCGAGCCGGTCGGCACCCGCCGGGAGTTCCAGCGGCTCGGGCTGGCCCGGGCCGCGTGCCTGTACGCGATGCACCGCCTGCGGGCCGCCGGGGCCGGGGAGGCGGTCGTCTACGCGCGCGGGGACGCGGCCCACCCGGGACCGGCCGCCCTGTACCGCTCGCTGGGCTTCCGCGCCGACGCCCGTACGGTGACCTACACGCGCTCGCGCTAGGCGGCGACGGCAGTCGGCAGCGGCGAGCCGCCGATCTCGGCGGACCCGCGCCGCTCGGCGGTGGCGGAGCGCCGGGCGGCACGGCGGCGGCGGAGCACCGGGGCGGCACGGCGGCGCGGGCCGGGTGCCAGGCGAGGGGCACGGCGTACAGCGGCGCCGTCCAGGCCGCCGGGGCGAGCGCGACGAGGCGGCCCCGTACCCGGAGCGGCCGGGCCCGCTATCTCTCGCCCAGCCACCACGGGGCCCGCTCCGGCGCCCGGCGACCGGCCGGGGAGCGGGCCTGCCGGTGGAGGGCAGGCAGGCGCCGGAGCAGGGGATGGAGCAGGACCACGACCGCGGAGGCGGTCAGGGTGAGAGAGAGCAGCAGGCAGACGAGCAGGCCGACGACGGTGAGCGTCCCCTGCGCGAACTCGTCGCCGTACAGGAAGACGAACTCACCGACGCGGGAGCCGAACGGCGTCCCTCCCGCTCCGTCTGGCTGCACGGTCACTCCTCGTCATGTGCGTCACGGGTACGGAGCCGTCCGCCCGCTATGCGTTCTTTCCCACTAGAAGAGAAGAACCGTCCCCGCGAGCTGCGGCGGCCCGGCCGTGCCCTTCCCGGAAAGGGCGCACGCGCCCGCCGGGTCGGGACCTCTCCGGTGCGAAGGGGCGGACCCACCGGGGAAGCAGGCGAACAGCGCCCCCGCCCCGGAGCCCGCACCGTCTCCCGGCTCCTCCTCATCCGGGACGAGCCTGGCGGAGTCCGCCTGCGGAGCACTTGCGGACCGCTGGACGGAACCGCTCGTCCAGGGATCCCCGGGACGGAGCAGCCACTCCACCGACCTGGTGCGCACCCCGCTCCGAGCGTCCGGACATGTCCCCGCCGCCGGGACGGGCCTGCGCGGCCCGGGTGACGCCCGGACCGCAGGACGCCCGGACCGCAGGACGGCCGGAGGAAGTGGTCCCCGCGGCGGACGGCGCCGGGGACCACCGCGCTCTCCGGCGGGAATCCACGGGTGGTCCGGCACGTTGACCACGGGTGCGGCCCCGACCTGGGTCCGCCCGGACGAGACGCGCCGTACCCGGCCTGCCAAGACGACGCTTTCCACGTGAAGGAGCCGCCCCATGGCCTGGGTCATGATCGTTGTCGCCGGACTGTTCGAGGTCGCCATGGCCTACTCGCTCAAGCTCAGCGACGGGTTCTCCGCCCCCCTCCCCACCGTCGGCTTCGTCGTCTCCGCCGTGCTCAGCTTCGGCCTCCTCTCCCTGGCGCTCAAGAGCCTCGACGTCGGTACGGCCTACGCCGTCTGGACGGGCATCGGCGCCGTCGGCACCGCCATCCTGGGCATCATCGCGCTGGGCGAGGACGCCTCCCTCATCAAGATCGCCTCGATCGTCCTCATCCTCACCGGCGTCATCGGCCTCAACCTGGCGGGCGGCGGCCACTAGACCGGCCCGGCCGCCCGAGGCCCGGCGCCGCCCGCCGCATCCGCGCGCCCGGTACGGCATGCCGGGCTGCGCCCTGCCGGGCGTCTTCCCCCGCGACGATGTCATCGTTCCGCCGTGCGGACGAGACGAGGCGACGGCGGACCGGAACCCGACCGATCTTGTCTCCGCCTGTTCCGCCGAGGAAGCTGGTCCCTCGTGGGAGCTTTGATCACGGGGGACCCGGAGCGCATCGGCGACTACTGGCTCGCGGGGCGGCTCGGCGCCGGCGGTCAGGGCGTGGTCTACGAGGCCTACGACCCCGACGGGAACCGCGTCGCGCTCAAGGCGCTGCACGCGACCGCCGGAGGGCAGGGGCGCGAGCGGTTCGCCAGGGAGGCCGAGGCCGCCAGGAGGGTCGCCTCCTTCTGCACGGCGCGGGTCATCGACGTCCGGATGGACGGGCCGGTGCCGTACATCGTCAGCGAGTACGTGGAGGGCCCCAGCCTGCGCGCGGCCGTGGCGGACGGCCGCAGGTTCACCGGTGACGAGCTGCACCGGCTGGGCGCCGCCATCGCCACCGCGCTGACCGCGATCCACGACGCCGGGGTGGTCCACCGCGACCTGAAACCCGACAACGTGCTGCTCAGCCCGGACGGACCCCGCGTCATCGACTTCGGCGTCGCCCGCA
Source organism: Planomonospora alba (assembly GCF_039534085.1). Lineage (NCBI taxonomy): Bacteria > Bacillati > Actinomycetota > Actinomycetes > Streptosporangiales > Streptosporangiaceae > Planomonospora > Planomonospora alba. Next base: position 8,612 of record NZ_BAAAUT010000078.1, on the reverse strand, counting down.
CCGCGGACATGTCGCTCACCGCGACCGGCACGGTCCTCGGAACGCCCACCTACATGGCGCCGGAGACGTTCGCCGGGCAGCGTACGGACACCGCGGTCGACGTGTTCGCCTGGGGCGCGGTCATGCTGTTCGCCGCCACCGGGCAGGACCCGTTCACCGCCGACAACCTCGGCAGCGTCATGTACCGGGTGCTCTCGCTCACTCCCGACCTCGGCGCCCTGCCCCCACGGCTCCGGCCGCTGGTCGGCGCCGCGCTGGAGAAGGACCCCGCCGTGCGCCCCACCGCCCGCGACCTCCTCCTCGCCCTGCTCAGCGCGCCGGCCCAGGGCACCCCGGAACTGCTGGCCGAGGGCGGGCGCGCCGCCCGGGGCCTGCACGTGCCGCAGAGCGCGGACCCCGCCCTGGGCACCCTGGCCGAGGACGCCTACGGCGGGCTCTCCCCCCGCGAGCGGGAGCTGGCGGCGGAGGTGTTCCTGCGGCTGGTCACCGTGGGGGAGGACGGGCACGAGACCGCCCGCTGGGCCGACAAGCGGGAACTGCTGGACCGGCCGGAGCAGGACGCCGCCGCCGTCGACCGGGTGCTGCGCGCCTTCTCCTACCTGATGGTCGAGAAGGACGGAGAGATCGCGCTCTCCCGCCCGGCGCTGGTCCGGGCCTGGCCCCGGCTGCGGAGCTGGATCGAGACCGACCGCGACGGCCTGGTCGTGCTCGGCGAGCTCAGCAGGGCCGCGCGGCGCTGGGCCGAGCACGGCCGCAAGGACGCCGATCTGCTCCGGGGCAGCCGCCTGGAGAACGCGATGCGCTGGGCCGCGACCGGGCGGCGGTACGTGACGCTCTCCTCCCTGGAACGGGAGTTCCTCGACGAGTCCACCCGTCTCGTCCGCCGCGGGGTACGGCGGCGCGGCCTGGCGACGGTGGTGCTGGCGGTGCTGCTCGTGGTGGCGGTGGGCGCGGGGGCCTTCGCGGTGAACCAGAGCCGGACGGTCGCCGAGCAGCGCGACGAGGCGACGGCCAGGCGGCTCGCACTGGAGGTCGAGGCGCTGCGTGCCACCGACCCGGTACGGGCCCTGCTGCTCAGCGTGGCCGCCTACCGGATCCACCCGGGCCCCGACTCCCGGGCGGCCCTGATCGGCTCGCTCGCCCAGCGGGAGAGGACGGCCTTCACGGATCCCACCGCGGCGGGCGCCGACATCCGCCTGCTGGGCGAGGGCACGCAGATCGTCGTGGACCGCGGGGGCGTGCGGATCCACGACGTGCGGACCGGGAGACGGATCGGCGGCTGGAGCGGTCTCGGACTGGGGGACCGGCGGCCCGACTCCGCCGCGCTCAGCCCGAGCGGCCGGTACCTGGCCGTGACGGCGGGCCGGTCCGTGCAGATCTGGGAGACCGCCACCGGCAGGCGCACCGCCGTCCACACCCTGCGGCTCCGCCGGGACGACACCGCCGTGGCCGGCTACGACCAGAGCGACAGGGTCCTGGGGATCGTCTCCGACCGGGGCGTCTCCTTCCTCGACACCGTCACCGGCCGGCACGTCGTCCCCGAGGCGAGGGCACCGGAGAACGGACTGGTCGCCGCCGCCTCCGTCACCGACGGAGCAGGCAAGAAGACCGCGCCACCGGTCGGGACCTCCTTCGCCATCGCGCCGCGGGGCGACCTGGTCGCGGTCGACGACCTGGGCGACGGTGTCGGGCTGCTCAGGATGGCCGACGGCGAGGCGCCGGCCGGATGGCACGACGGGTCCGGCTGCGCGGGGCGGCAGACCTCCGCGGTGGCCTTCTCCCCCGGCGGCCGGATCCTGGCGTGCGGGAAGGGCTCCACGCTGAGCTTCGTGGACGTGCGGGCCCGCAGGACGCTCCCCGAGCGAGACGCCCTCGGCTGGAACCAGGGGACGATCAGGTTCAGTCCCGACGGCCGGTATCTGCTCTCCTGGAACGACCGGAGCATCCAGGTCTACCAGGTCTCCACCGGGGAACTCGTCCACGTCCACCGGCGCAGCGGTGCCACCGACGCCCGCCTGGACGGCGCCACCCTCTCCTACCTGATGGACGACACGGCCGTCACCCTGGACCTGTCCGACGTCGTCCGGCCCGACCGCCCGTTCGAGGAGGGCAACGGCGGCGCCCGGCTCAGCCCCGACGGGCGGTACCTGGCCGTGGAGGGCGACGAGGTGCGGATCTGGGACGTCAAGAGGCGCAGACCGCACTGGACGGTGCCGGTGGGCGACTCGGAGATGCCGCCGTCCGTGGAGTTCGCCGCGGGCGGCAGCCTCCTGCTCGTCGACGGCGTCCTGTGGGACGTGCCGGGACGGCGGAAGCTCACCGCCTTCGACCGGGAATCGACGGTCGCGGTCAGTCCCGACGGCGCGACCGCCGCCGTCCACGACGGAAACGCGATCGAGCTCTGGGACGTACGGCGCGGCCGCTGGACGGGGAGCATCCCCTTCGAGGGCGACGGATGGCTCGTCTTCCGGCCGGGCGGCCGCACGCTGGCCACCGTCGGCGAGCCCAACCGGATGATCGACCTGGCCGGCGGGAGACCCACCGGCCAGGTCTACGGCATGGGCATGCTGAGCGAGGGCAACGGCCAGCTGGTCTTCAGCGCCGACGGCACCCGCTTCGCCATCGAGGACGGCAACGGGCGGCTCTCCTTCTGGAAGGGCGAGGGGGAGCGGCACGGCCCCCTCTTCCGCGCGCACAACGGGACGGGCCAGGTGGTCTTCGCACCGCGCGGGAACCTGGCGGCGAGCCTGGGCGCCGACGGCGAGGTCCAGCTCTGGGACGCCTCGGTGCCCCGCAAGCTCGGCCCGGCCATCACCGGCGGGCCGAGGGACGCCGTGACGCTCGCCTTCAGCGCCGACGGATCCACACTGATCACGGTCGGCACCCGGGGCACACTCCGGGAGTACCCGGTGGATCCGGAGCGGCTGGCCGGGGTGCTCTGCGCGCGGGCCGGCCGTACGCTCACCGAGGCCGAGTGGAACACGTCCGCCGGAGACGTCCCCTACCGCGACGTGTGCGGGCCGGCCGGTCGTCTTCCCACCGCAAGGTGATGATCCGGCCGGCGGCACACGGGTGAAACGCAATGCCACGAGCCGGGCCGGAAACCGGGTTCCATCTGCTCAGAGCAGATCTGCCCCCGGCAGATCACGTCGACGCCGGTCCGGATCGCCTCACATGATGGACGCATGAGCGGAGAATCGAATCTTCCACTGTTCAACGAGCGGGTGAGACGCGAACTCTACGAGCAGCGTGTCCTCGTCCTCGACGGCCCGCTCGATGACGACAACGGAACGCTTCTGTCCACGCAACTGATAGCACTCGCCACGCAGGACGCGTCGACGGATATCGCGCTGTGGATTCACTCACCGGGCGGGTCTGTTCCCTCGATGCTCGCGATCCGCGACATCATCCGGCTCATTCCCTGTGACGTGTCGACCCTCGTACTGGGCATCGCCTACAGCGCCGGGCAGTTCCTGCTGTCATCGGGGGCCCGCGGGAAGCGCCGCGCCCTGCCGCACGCACGTGTCCTGATGCACCAGGGCTCAGCGGGCATCGGCGGCACCGCGGTCGACATCGAACTGCAGGCCGGCGACCTCCGGCATACCCGTGACACGGTGCTCGGCCTCATCGCCGAGGACACGGGCCAGCCCTTCGAGCGCGTATTCGAGGATTCGCTGCACGACCGCTGGTACACCGCGCAGGAGGCACTGGACTACGGGTTCATAGACGCGATCGTGCAGGATTTCGACGAAATCGCGCCGCGCAATCGCCCGCGGCTCGGATTCGGTGTCACCGAAGGAGCAGGAAAGTGACCACGTACACGATCCCGAACGTCATCACCCAGAATCCTCGCGGCGAGCGGATCATGGATGTCTATTCGCATCTGCTCACCGAGCGGATCATCTATCTGGGCACCGCGATCGACGCGGGTGTCGCGAACGCCCTCATCGCGCAGCTGATTTTCCTGGAGTCGGACAACCCCGAGGCGGAAATACAGTTCTACATCAACTGCGAGGGCGGGGATCCGAGCGCGATGCTCGCGATATATGACACCATGCGCTACATCCGCCCGCGGGTCTCGACGACCTGCGTCGGACAGGCCGTATCGGTGGGTGCCGTCCTTCTCGCGGCGGGTGCCGAAGGAAGGCGTGCCGCCCTCCCGCACGCACGGGTGATCCTGCACCAACCAGCCGCTCAGGGGCGCGGGGCGATCCCCGATCTCATCCTGCAGGCCGACGAGGTCGTCCGTGTCCGAGCGGACATCGAGCGCATCCTGTCACGGCACACCGGCCAGACGGTCGAGACCCTGCGCGCCGACACCGATCACGATCGCGTGTTCACCGCGGCCGCGGCCCTGGAGTACGGACTCCTCGATCAGATCATCGAGGAGCGCTCATAGGCCGGTGGACGATCCCGGCGAGCCGGGTCACGCGGCCAGAGCGTACGCCGCCGAGCAGGTGGCACCTCTCGACGTGCCGCTCTGCGCGGCCCGCAGGCTCTCGGCGACGGCGAGGGTCAGATCGACCAGGGTCACATCCAGCGCGCCGGCGACCGCAGCGATCATTTCGCTCGACGGCTCTTTGACGCCTCGTTCGATCTCGGAGAGATACTGCGGCGAGACCCCGGCGCGACGTGCCGTCTCGCTCAGCTTCTCACCCCGCTCGTGGCGGAGACCCCTGAGACGCTCACCGAGCGCGTGCCGCCACAGCGGTTCGCGAGCGGGGGACGGCTTGGAACTGGTCCGATCGGTCGCCGGGTGGAGAGGCGGGACAGAAGAGGCCATGCCTCACCTTAGATAGACGGCGCGTTCGAGTTCAGCCGGATCCGCGCAGAGCGGAATCGCTCCCGTCTCCTCCGGTCCGTCTGAGGGCGGATCGTGTGCTCACTGAATGATCGCCGTAGCGGAGATCGTCCGGTGACGCCGGTGACCGGTCCATCGTGGCCGGGACCGCCGACGGCCGGCCGGATCAGCGGCCGGAGGGGACATCGACCCACCGAGTGATCGGGTCGCCGCGGGCGACGACGGGCTCATCATCCGGGCGGTGTACGCCCGCTGCATGCACGACCGCTCATTCCGGTCGCGTGCCGTACGGGCCGCGAGCCGGGCGGAGGGGCTCCACTCGAGCGACCGTGACCACCGCCCGCCGACCGCCCTGCGGGTGACCGACGACGGATACGAGGCCCGGACCGGACACTCCACCACCACGATGCGATGGTCGCTGTTCGGACGGATCACGACCGGCCCCGAGTTCTGGCTGTTCTTCGTGAACAGGCAGTTCACCGGCTTCCTCCCCCGGCGTGCCTTCGGCACCGGGCAACAGGCCGAGTCCGACGGCTTCCTCGCCTCTCGACAGAACACAAAGGTCGCCTGATCTCCCCGTCGCCGTCTCCACCTCTCACTCACCCGGTGGATCGCACAGCAGGCGCGGTTCGACCTTCTGATCCGCAGACCCCCGAACGGCGTGCAGGGCCGTTCAGAGCCATGCGCCCTGCCGCTCGTCGGAACTCCGGCCGGTCGGATCCGTCCGGCTCGGTTCGTGATCGTCCGCTCGGGTGCTCCCGAGGCGGCTCCCCCGTCACCGTTCACGCATGTAGAGCCACATCTCGATCATCTGCACCTTCCACTCACGATCAAGATGCTCCATGCTGCTGACCTCACTGGTCGCGATGGGGAGTGACGACGCGTGAAGAGGCGGAGCACAGCCTTGTTGCTGATCACGGCGTTGACGGCTGTGCCGGTGCTCAGCACCGCCACCCCGCTGGATTGCCGCGTGCGACCGCTCACAGATGTCGGGCGTCTCGCGCTGGATGAGTCGTTCCTTGAATGGCAGAGGGAGGAACTGCGAAAAGAGGGACGCTTCCCGACCGGCTCGCCCCTGCCCTGGATGACGGCCGACGGTTACACACCTGATGTGAAGGCGGGCAGCGCACCCCTGCCCATCGGCGTCGAGATCGTGGAGCCGCCGGGCTGTCCCGAGGCCGGCGATTCACACTGAGCCGGGCGGACCAGTGCTTCTCGGCGCTGCGCATGCTCCGCCCGCCCGCTCATCCCGATACTGCCGCCGACAGGCCGACGGTGACGAGCACGCCCGTGGTGGTCATCCCGGAACCGGAACGCCCCCGCCGGAAGAATGCCTCCAAGAATCACTTCTTCCGGAAAGAAGAATCCAGCTCGGATTCTGCTTGCTCCACACGCCGGTCGTGTTTCGCAGGATCGATTCCGAAAGTCTCCGGCCTGGGCCAGAGCCGACGCCCCCGTTGCGCTTCCGCCAACGCTTTGTTGAACAGGGCGTGCCTGACGCAGAACCTCACCGCCTCGATGTGTCCCGAGTCCGCGGAGCCCATCACCTCGCCGTCTTCCCGCCGATGAGCCGCCGCCATCAGGAAGTGATGATATGCCTCCTCATACATGGCGGAGGCATGATACTGCCAAGCATGTCGCTCGAGGCCATGGTACTCGTCGTTGTTCTTCGCATGAACGCGGGAGTCACCGGTCTTCGGCCTGTGTCCAGACCACGGATAGCCGGATCTCACAGATGGGAATACCGCCGAAAGCCGCGGAGGACATCCGAAATAGAGAGAGAAAAATTTTTCCGCAAGCTCGTAGTATGCAGGCTTCCAGGCATCACCCACCATTAAGTCCTCGGCACATTCAGCCAGTTCTCTTCTCATGTCACACAACGATAGCCCTGCCTCAATGCGGTCAGCATCCTGATTTATCCGGAGAACACGCGGTGCAAGATGGAGCCCCGCGTCCAGGACTCCTGAACACTGCAGACGAGGCCATCGGGAACCGCCACGGGATGCCGTTGATGACCTCGCGGCGGCTACGCCAGGGGCGTCCGCCCGCCGTCGGTCGCAGACAGCAGCGGCTCGATCCGCTGCCAGGCATTGTCGGACAGCCCGCCACGTCGCACCATGGGTGATCATCTGGCCGCGCCGGCCGTGACCGTTCACCCCGCGTACCGGGGCCCTTGCCTCCCGAACCCTTCAGCCGATCTCAGCGCTGCCCTCACGGTAGATCTTCGCCGATGCGATGCGCCCACCACGCAGCCGATAGAACCCCGCGATGAAGAAGGTCCGCTCCTGGCCATCCACCGTCAGCGTCTCGGTCATCTGGCACGCGGCCCGGTCGTCCTCGGCGAGCAGATTTTGGATCGTCAATGTCGGCAGCAGACCCGTCATCGCGGCAGCGAAGAGCTCGGTCAGCTCACCACGCCCCGGACGACGCTGGTGCCGGTGATCCATGAAGCGTCATCGGTGAAACCGGCCATCAGAGCGTCAAAGTCTCGGGCGTTGAAGGCGTCCACGTGCCTTCACAGGACAGAGGCCGCGTCAACTTCGATCATGATCGGAGTCTGGCAGGACCGCACCGGTCCTGCCAGCAGTCAGACATATCTGATGCTGCGGCTACGCAACGCCGGATTGTCAGACACGCCCCAGGAGATCCGAACTCCTGACATCCTGCTTGTGAATCGGTCCGATCGCAGGCCGTACGGGCCGTGAGCTGGGCGGAGGACTTCCCGCGAGTGACCGTGACCGACCCCTGTTGACCGTCCTTAACGGCCCGGCGGTCGCCCTGAGCCTCTTCGTGCTGTGGGATCCTCGGGTCATGCCCGCGATCATGGACAACCTCCCCGATCCCCTGCCGGAGTTCTCCGACTGCGGCTGCTCGGGCATCTACTACTGTCCGCGGTCCGGTGCGGTTGAGTGCCTTCGGCACAGCGGCTTCGACGTCTGCTGCGACATGGTCGACCAGCACATCCCGCTCCACAGGTGATTACCTGCTTGGACGTCGGCGCCCCACATCGCCACAGGCGGTATGACCTCGATGATGCGCGCTGTTCCGGCAGGCGGCCGCGTCTCATGCATGATGATCACATCACCCGGATTGAGGTGCCTCCAGCGCTCGGGGGTCAGAGGAACGAGCCTCACCGGCGCGCACATGCCCGGCTCCAGCGGAGCAGGACCTTCCACCCAGAGGAAGGCAGTACTGACCGACAGCTCACCCTCAGGCGTGCGCTGCCCGATGTCCCACATAGGTCGAAGCCCTCCACCGGGAAGGATCGGCACCTTGCGGCCTCCCTCCTCGGCGGGCAGTAGGCAGAGCTCAGCCCGAAGCGCTCCATTCCGGGCCTCACCGCGCCGCCACTCGTACCAGTCGGCATCCCGCTGAAGCCATATCAAGCGGGCGGCGTCGGCCAGCAGGCCCCAGAACTCCGGTGGCTGCGGATGGACATCGCCGAGATCTTCGAGAAGGACGAGGGCTTCCTCCCAGTCATCAGCTTCCAGACACTGCATGACACGGGCAGCGCTGGCAGCGGCTTCCTCACCGGCGAGATAGAGCCTGAAAGCCTTGCCAAGCGGAGATTGCCGAGGGTTCACAGCCCGATCATGGCAGGTTCCCGAACTCTGACCCTGCGGATTAAAAGAGGAGGGCTTCTTGTGGGGCGCTCGGCATTTTGACCTGGCGATTATCCGGATGCTCTGACCAGATGCATCGGGAGCATTCCGCATGTGTTCCGGATCTTCACCACGCGGGTCTTCACCGATAGGGTGAACCGCGCCGGGTTTCGTGGAGGCCGGGTTATCTGGCTCCGGCGAGGATAGCC